>JAIXZF010000059.1 GCA_027489835.1 Hyphomicrobiales bacterium | reverse complement strand
GGCAAGACTCTGGCCGGCTTCCTGCCGAGCCTGATCGAGATCGACGCGATGGCGCCCGGCGCGGAGCGGGCGCTGCACACGCTCTACATCTCGCCCCTGAAGGCGCTGGCGGTCGACATTGCGCGCAATCTCGAGAGGCCAGTGGCGGAGATGGACCTGGTCGCGCGTGCCGAAACGCGCACGGGCGACACCTCGGCGTCCAAGCGCACGCGCCAGTTCGAGAAGCCGCCGCACATCCTCCTGACCACGCCGGAGCAGCTCGCGCTGATGATCGCGCACAAGGATGCGGCGGATTTCTTCAAGGGCCTGCGCCGCATCGTGCTCGACGAGATCCATTCGCTGGTCACCTCCAAGCGCGGCGACCTGCTCAGCCTCGGCCTCGCCCGCGTTCGCAAGCTTGCGCCGATGGCGACGGCGGTCGGCCTCTCGGCCACGGTGCGCGAGCCCGACCAGCTCCGGCGCTATCTCGCCAGCGGCGATCCATCGGGCGCCCCGGCCGATCTCGTCACTGTCGAGGGCGGAGCGGCCGCGCGGCTCAGCATCCTGCAGCCCGATGCGGCCCTGCCGCTGGCCGGCCACACGGCGCGCCAGGCGCTGGGCGACATCTATGCCGCCATTCAGGCGCATCGCACCTCGCTGGTCTTCGTCAACACGCGGATGCAGGCCGAATACATGTTCCAGGAGCTGTGGCGGGTGAACGAGGACAACCTCGCCATCGCGCTGCATCACGGCTCGCTCGACGCGCAGCAGCGCCGCCGGGTCGAGGCGGCCATGACGGCCGGCCAGCTTCGCGCCGTCGTCTGCACCGCCACGCTCGATCTCGGCATCGACTGGGGCGATGTCGACCTCGTCATCAATGTCGGCGCGCCCAAGGGCGCCAGCCGGCTGATGCAACGCGTCGGCCGGGCCAACCACCGCATGGACGAGCCCTCCAAGGCCTATCTCGTGCCGGCCAACCGCTTCGAGATCCTCGAATGCCATGCGGCGCTGGAGGCCGTGGCCGAGGCCGCGCAGGACACGCCGGACGCCAAGCCCGGCGCGCTCGACGTTCTCGCGCAGCACATCCTCGGCCTCGCCTGCGCCGGCGCGTTCTCGGCCGACGACGCCTATGCGGAGGTGACGAGCGCCGCGCCCTACGCCGCTTTGGACCGCGCCACCTTCGACGCGGCGCTGCATTTCGTCGCGACCGGCGGCTACGCGCTGAAATCCTACGAGCGCTTCGCGCGCATCCGCCAGGGCAAGGACGGTCTCTGGCGCATCGCGGACGCGCGCGTCGCCCAGCAATACCGCATGAATGTCGGCACGATCATCGAATCGCCCTCGCTCAAGGTGCGGCTCGGCCGCGCCCGCGCGGCGAAGGGCGGCGCGGCGGGCCGCCCGGGCGGCATGGTCATGGGCGGGCGCGTGCTCGGCGAGATCGAGGAATACTTCGCCGAGACCATGCTGGCGGGCGACACCTTCATCTTCGGCGGCGAGGTGCTGCGCTTCGAGGGCATCGCGGGCAACGAGGTCATCGCCAGCCGCACGCCCGCCGGCACCGACCCGAAGATCCCCTCCTATGCCGGCGGCAAGTTCCCGCTCTCCTCCTTCCTGGCGGAGCGCGTGCGCCGCATGATCGCCAACCCCGCTGAATGGGGCAAGCTGCCCCGGCAGGTGGGCGACTGGCTGGCGCTGCAGAAGCGCAAATCGGTCCTGCCGGGCCGGGGCGAGATGCTGGTCGAGACCTTTCCGCGCGGAGGGCGCTTCTATCTCGTGGCCTACCCGTTCGAGGGACGGCTCGCGCACCAGACGCTTGGCATGCTGCTGACGCGGCGGCTCGAGCGACTGAGGCTCAAGCCGCTCGGCTTCGTCTGCAACGAATACGGGCTCTGCGTCTGGGGCCTGTCGGACCTCTCGGCCGCAATTGCCGGCGGCCGGCTCGATCTCGGCCAGCTCTTCGATGCCGACATGCTCGGCGACGATCTTGAGGAATGGCTGCAGGAATCGGCGCTGATGAAGCGCACCTTCCGCTACTGCGCCGTCATCGCCGGGCTGATCGAGCGGCGCTTCCCCGGCCAGGAGAAGACCGGCCGGCAGGTCACCATGTCGACGGACCTCGTCTACGACGTGCTGCGCCGCCACGAGCCCGACCATATCCTGCTCAGGGCCGCTCGGGCCGATGCCGCCACGGGCCTGCTCGATATCCAGCGCCTCGGCCAGTGCCTTGCGCGCATTAGGGGCCACGTCGTCCATCAGCCCCTGCCGCATGTCTCGCCGCTCGGCGTGTCGGTGATGCTGGAGATCGGCCGCGAAGCAGTCTATGGCGAGTCGGCCGACGACATCCTGGCGGAGGCCGAGGCGATGATGATGGAGGAAGCGGTCGCATGAGGGGCTCCGGCGCGGCTGCGAGGATCGAGCGGATGGCGCTCGGGGTCGGCTGCCTCGAGGCGGTTCCGCACCTCACGGGCGCGCTCTATGTCGCGTCCGAGCGCACGCTGCTGATCTCCGACCTGCATCTCGAGAAGGGGTCGTGCTTCGCTGCGCGCGGCGTCTTCCTGCCTCCCTATGACAGCCGCGCCACGCTGGCGGCCGTCGCGCTCGCCATCGCGGCCTTCTCGCCCCGCCGCGTCGTCTCGATGGGCGACAGCTTCCATGATCGGGACGGCGCCGGGCGCCTCGATCCGGGCGACGCGGCGGCGCTGCGCGCGATGATGGCGGGACGGGACTGGATTTGGCTGACAGGAAACCATGACCCCGAGGCCGCGCGGGGCTTCGAGGGCGACGTGCTGGCGACGCTCCGCATCGGCGACGTCACATTGCGCCACGAGCCCTCGGCCGCGTGCGACGGCCCCGAGATCGCGGGTCACCTGCATCCTGCCGCCAAGGTCAGGCTGCGCGGGCGTTCGGTGCGCAGACGCTGCTTCATCGGCGATGGCGGCCGCGTCGTCATGCCCGCCATGGGCTCCTACGCAGGCGGGCTCAACGTGCGCTCCGGCCCCATCGACCGTCTGTTCGCCCGCGGCGCGGATGTCTGGATGCTGGGCGACGGCCGTGTCTTCGGCATCGGCCGCTCGCTGCTGCTGCCGGATTGATCAGCGTCCCAGCGCGGCCGCCGCGATCAGCGAGAGCGCCGCCGCGCCCGCCAGGATCAGCCGGAGCCGTCCATACCATTCGGGAACCACGATGCGGCAGGCAAGGCCGTAATCGAGCAGACCGAGCAGCAGATGCGCCGCGGCCAGCCACCACAGATCGGCGGGCGAAGGCTGGAACCAGGCATACCAGCCCACCAGCGGCGGGATGACCGAGATGACGTAGTCGCGGTCTGCCTTGCCGTCTCCGGCCTCGCCCTCCTTGATGGCGAGGCCCCAGCGCACGCCGCCGAGGAAGGACAGGATCGCGACGCCGTAGCCCACCAGAGCCACGCGCATCGAATCGAAATCCTCGAACAGCGGCAGGGTCAGCCCGAGCGCGAGGCTGAGGCTGAGCCCGACGAACGGCACGAGGCCGCCGAGCCCGAGCAGCAGCGGGACCTTGGGAAACGGCGCGGAACTGTCGGACATGGGCTCTCGGGGCGCGGCGGAGGAAGGGAGAGGAGGCGGGAGGGGATGGCTCTGCACCCTTCCTTAGCGTGGCCCGCGTCGAACTCAACCTTCCTAGGTTCAATCCCTCCGGAAGATGACCGTCGCCAGCCAGCCGAAGAACAGGGCCGCCAGCGCCGTCGCCATGCCGTAGGTCAGCGACCAGCCCCGCGCGAAGCCGGCCACCTGCTGCTCGAAGCCGATCTGCACCACCTCGAAGCTCGTCTGCTGGCGCGAAAGCAGCACCGTCCCGGCATAGAGCTCCACCGACACGTCGTAATTGCCGGTCGGAGCGGTCGCCGGCAGCGACACGGCGGCGCGGAACATGCTCGGCGTCAGGAAGGTGACCCCGCGCTCGATCTCCTGATAGAGCCCGTCATTGCTCTTGATCCGGATCAGCGCCTCGGTGAAGCGCGCCTCGCCCGTGTCGAAGGACTGGGCGGCGCCCGCCGGAGTCAGCTTGTTCTTCAGCCCGATCTGGAGGCGGCGCGCATCCTCCTCGGTGCCCATCTCGGCGAGCGGGCGCGTGGTCAGCACGGCCATGAAGCTCGGCGCGTCGCCATAGCGCCGCTGCTCGCTGTTGAGCCAGAGCGGCCCCTGCCGCTCCTTTTCGCGCACGAGGATGTGCCGTCTGGGGCCGGTGACGGTCACGACCACGTCGTTCGGGTCGGGCCGGGCCACGGTGCGGCCCTCGCGCTCCACCGAGCCGAACACCGCGATCTGCGCGCCGGTGTAGTTCGAGCCGATCAGCACGCGGTGCGTCGAGAGCGAGGTGACGAGGCTTTGCGCCTGCGCGGCCGCGCCGCCGCAGACGAGAGCCGCCGCCAGCGCCAGCGCCGCGATGACGCGCCGGCCGATCACAGCCGGGTCCCCTGGATGGTGATGGAGAACGGCTCCTCGGGCTTCACCACGGCCTCGGTCGCGAAGCGCAGGCCCACGCCCAGCAGCAGCAGGGCAAGCAGCACGCGGAACATCTCGCCCTTGAGGTTGCGCCCGGCGCGGGCGCCGAACTGCGCCCCGACGACGCCGCCGACGATCAGCAGCACGGCGAGCACGATGTCGACCGACTGGTTGGACGCAGCGTGGAAGATCGTGGCCGCGGTCATGGTGATGAGGATCTGGAAGAGCGAGGTGCCGACCACGACCTGCGTCGGCACCCGGAACAGATAAAGCAGCGCCGGCACCATGATGAAGCCGCCGCCGATGCCGAGCACCGCGCCGATGAAGCCGACAATGGCCGCGAAACCGAGGATGGGGATGGCGCTGGCATAGAGCCTGGAGCGGTGGAACCGCACCCGCCAGGGCAGCTTGAGCCAGGCCGGATGCTGGCCCGCGCGCTGCAGCCGGACCGGCTTGCCGGCGCGGGCCATCATCACCGAGCGCAGGCTCTCGAACAGCATCAGCCCGCCGATGACCATGAACAGCGACAGGAACGAGATGGTGATGACGGCCTCGAGCTGGCCCGCGCGCCGGATAGCGTTGAAGGCCAGCACGCCGAGAGCGGTGCCCGCGAGGCCGCCCGCCACGAGGAAGCCGCCGAGCTTGAAGTCGAGCTGCCGCCGCCGCCAGTAGGTCAGCGCGCCGGTCATCGACGAGGCCGCGATCTGGGCCGTCTCGGTGGCGACCGCGACGGCTGGCGGAATGCCGAGGAAGATCAGCAGCGGCGTCATCAGGAAGCCGCCGCCGATGCCGAACATGCCCGAGATGAACCCGACGGCCGCGCTCATGGCCAGGATCAGCATGACGCTGATCGGCATTTCCGCGATCGGCAGGTAGATCTGCATGGGGAGCGGCCGGCGTGACGGGACAGTTGACGGCCATCATGCACCGCCAACATGAATGTTTCCCTGCCCGATCGGCCAGACGAGGCCGACGCGCGGTTTCGCCGCGGATGCGGTCCGGCTTCCGTTCGCCTCAGGTGGCGCGCGGCTTGGCCGGCGGCCGCTGGGACTTGGGCTGCGGATCCCAGCCTTCCGCCGGCGCGGCCACCTCGTTGGCGGCAGGGTCCGGCGTCTTGGGCTTCCAGGCCTCGGACGCGCTGCGGCCCGCCGCGAGGTCGACCGGGGTTAGCTTCGCGCCCACCTCGTCGCGCTTCTTGGCGGCGTCGGCGTCGCCCTGGCGCGCGGCCACGGCGAACCAGGTGTAGGCCTGCGTCATGTCCTGCTCGACGCCGAGCCCGCGGCCCAGGAGGATGGCAAGGTTGAACTGGCTGTCGCGGACGCCGAGTTCGGCAGCCTTGCGGAACAGCTCGGCGGCGGCGGCATAGTCGGGCCGCCCGTCCGCGCCCTCGGCCAGCAGCACCGCGAGATTGTGCATCGCCTTGGCGTTGCCCTTCTCGGCCGCGCGCTTGTACCAGGTCACGGCGAGCTTCGCGTCGCGGGCCGTGCCGATGCCCTTCTCGTGGATGTTGGCGAGGCGGAACTGCGCCGGCGCCGACCCGGCCGCGGCGGCGCGCTCGAACAGGCGCAGCGCGAGCTTCTGGTCGCGCGCCATGCCGATTCCGTCGGCCGCGCGCACCGCGAGTTCATGCACGGCGTTCGCATCGCCGGCCATGGCGGCCCGGCGCAGTCCCGGCGTGCCGATGCCGGGCGCGAGTTCGCCGAGATCGGTCACGGGTCCGGGCGCGGCCGAGAAACGCGTCGGGTCCGGAGAGGCGAGGGCGGGGCTGAGCGAGGCCATCTCGACGTTAGGCCTCACCGAGCCGGTGGCTTCGACGCTGGCGGGGCTGACGGACGGCGCGCTCAGCGACGTCTGGTCCTTCGGCGGCGTGGCCGGACGGGCGGGGGTGGGCAGCGGCGCCGCGTCGGCGCGCGGGGCATCGGCGCGGGGCGCTTCCGCGCGCGGCGTGCCCTGGCCAGCGGCGTCGCGCGGGGCCTCGACTGCCGGCCTCTGCGTCTCGATGGCGGCGGCGCGCTGCGGCTCCGGCGCCGGGTCGGACAGCAGCGAGGTCGCGACATGCCCGGCGCCGAGCGCCAGCACGATCGCGGCGAGGCCGAGCAGGATCGGCTTGCGGCGCTTCTCAAGCGTTTCCTTGAGGCTGAGCGGCAGGGCGAGGCGGGACGGCTTGGCGGCCTTTCCGCCGGTCTTCGCGTCGCGGGCCAGGGCGTCCGCCTCGGCGCTGGCGGCCATCGCCGCGCGCCGCGCGGCGGCGATCAGGCTGGGATTGAGCGATCCGCTGGGCGGCGCGGCCGGCTGGGCGGGCGCAGGGGCGGAGCTCTCGGCGCCCGGGCGCGGCCGGCCCGATCCGGGCTCCAGCGGCATGTCGGGCGCCGCGTCGAAGGAGGGCTCCTGCGTCTTGCCGCCCCTGCGCGGAGCGGGCAGCTCGTCGAGCGAGAACGCTTCGTGGCTGTCGGCGGGCGAGGGCGCCGGCTCGCGCCGCTGCACGTCGCGCGGCACGCGGAACGGCATGGCGGAGGGAGCGGGCGCGGGCTCGGCCGGGACCGACGGCGTCGTCGCGGCAAAGGGAGGCTCCGCGCGCCGGCGGGGACGCATGTCGACGGCAGGCGCTTCGGGCGCGGCAGGGACGGGCCGCTCGCGGGAAATGTCGTCCTCGAGCTGGGCGAGGCGGCCGACAATCTTCTCCAGCGTGTCGTTGACGGCGCCCAGCGCGCTGTGAGTGCGCTGGTCGATCGAGACATGGACGTCCTTCAGGCCGGCGAGGTCGTCGCGCAGGCGCGAAACCTCGCCCGCCGTGTCCGCCTGGCGCGGTGCGGCGCCCAGCACGTCGGCGACGGCGGCGCGCGCCGCGCGGTCCACCGCGGAAGTCGTCTCCTCGCGCAGGGTCCCGAGATAGCGCATCAGATCCTGCAAGGTGCGCTCGAGCCCGTCGGGTCCGGCCGGCTTGGCTGGCTGCGAGGCCAGCCGCTCGCCGAGTTCGGCGATCTGCCGTTCCAGCGACTGCAGCCCCGTCGTGCCGGCTTCCGGCCGCGAGGCGTCCTCGATGCGGCGGGCGAGGTCGCCGATCATCACCTCGATCGGGGTGAGGTCGACCGCGGGCGCCGGGGCATGAGCCCTGGCTTCGGCGAGGGCCTCGATCCGGGCGGTGAGTTGGTCGATCTGCTGCTCGACCCGGGCCGGCCCGCGCGCGGTGAGCGCCTCGATCTGCTCCGAAAGCCGGTCGATGCGTCCGATCAGGCCGGTGGCGTCCATGCCCGAAAGATCGTCGAGCTTGATCGCGAGGCTCTCGATCCGGCGCGCCAGCGCATCCGATTCCGGCTGCGTGCGCTGCGCCAGCTGGTCGAGCTTTTCCGACAGGGCGGAGAGCTGGTCGCGGCTGTGCTCGTCGACGCCGCCCGCCGGCAGGTTGGCGACGAGGCTGGACACCGAGTCGATCTGATGGGCGATGCGCTGGAGCAGGCCATGCCCGATGCCCTGGGCGTCGCGCGTCTCGCGCAGCAGGGCTTCGCGCATGTCCTCGATCGCGCGCTCCACCTCGCCTGCCGGATGATGCGCGACCTCCTCGCGCATGCGGGCCATGTCCTCCGCGAGCCGGGCGAACTGGCGGGACAGCTCGTCCATGCGCGCGGCGGGAGCGGAGGTCAGCAGCGCCTGCTTCAGCGCGCCGATCTCGTGGACGGCGGCGGCGAGGATGCGCGGGTCGCCACCCATGTCGGCGAGGGCCTCGATGCGCGCACCGAGCTTCTGGATCTCGCTTTCGATGCGTCCGACCCGAGCGCCCGCATCGGAAGCCTGCAGGCGGCTGATCTCGGCCTCGATTCGGGCCAGGGGGCGCGCAAGCTCTTCGATCGGCGCAGGCGCCGGGCGGGCCTCGAGCCGCGCCGAGAGATCGCGGATGCTGTCCTCGAGCCGCGAGGCTCCCGGATTCTCGGACAGACGCGAGATTTCGGATTTGAGCTGGGCCAGGTCCGAGCGCAGCCCGTTCATGATCGGCGTGACCTCGGCGCG
>JAIXZF010000069.1 GCA_027489835.1 Hyphomicrobiales bacterium | reverse complement strand
GTCGAAGGCGAGGCCGACGAGGAGCGCGGCCAGCAGCGCGAGGCTCAACAGGCCCATGAAATCCAGCTCCAGCGGCTGCCATTCCCTGATGAAGGGCAGCGCTTCGCCACCGCCGAAAAGCCTGAGCGTGACGAGGAAGGATTCAGGGCCATAGGGGCCGACGCAGGAGGCCAGCACGGCGAGGGTGATGAATAGCGCCCATGACGCGGCCGTGGCGCGGCGCTCGGAGGCCCCGGCCGCGCGGACGGCCTCGGCCGCCATGAAGGCTGCAATGACGAAGCCGATGGTGAAGCCCGCATGCGCGTTGGCCCAGAGCGTCATCACCGGCAGGAGCAGCCAATGCGGCGCGCGCCGGGCTTCGACGGCGCCGACCACGCCCAGCACCCAGATCAGCATCAGGGGCAAGGCCACGATGTGGGGACGCGCGAGCAGGCTGGAGGCCGCGAGCATCAGCACGAACATCACCAGTCCGACGACCAGCGTGTCGCGCAGCCGCATGGCGAGCCAGCCGACCAGCAGGCCGAGACTGGCGGCAACGGCGAGGGCCGTCAGCAGCGCGGGGCCGGCCCAGCCGGCGGCGGCATGGGACAGATGCAGGGCCAGCTGCGACAGCCATTCCTTGGCGATCCAAGGCTGGCCCGCGAAAGTGTGCGAGAACATGTCGACGCGGGGGAAGGCACGATGATCGGCGATCCAGCGACCCACCGCGATATGCCAATGCGTGTCGGGATCGTTGAGCAGTTCGCTCCAGATCATCACCAGCACGAGAGCCACGAAATTGAACACGCCGATGCCGAGGACGGCGGCGAAGCGGGCGCGGGAGGTCCCGCGCGCGTCGGCGGAATCGTTCAGCGCAGCGTCGCTCATGTCGCGCTTCCCTGTTCGGCGGGCGACGTCAGAGGCGCCCTGAAGACGAGGCGCGCCAGCGCCCAGGCATTGAAGACCGGCACCGCGATGCAGGTGACGAGGATGGGCAGGATCGGCGGATAGCCGGCCATGTCCGTCAGCAGCAGCGGCGCGGCGAAGGCGATGCCATAGCCGGCGAGGCTCAGCGCGGCGAAGCGCAGCGGCGCGCCGGCATGACTGCCGCTGAGCCTGAAGGTGAAGGCGCGGTGGGCGAGGTAGGAAAGCCCCGCCGCCGACCCGTAGGCCATGAGCGAGGCGACCGCGGCGGGAAGGGGCGTCAGATGCGTGCCGAGGAAAGCCAGCGCGGCGTAAAGCAGCGTCGACAGCCCGCCGACGACAGCAAGCGTCGCGGGCCGGCGCAAGCGGCGCAGACTGGCTGCGCCGATCATCACACGGTGCCCGACGCGATGTATTGGGCGCCGAGCGGCAGGCGCTCGAGCCTGCGCTCGATGGCCTGCGCCCAGGGGGCGAGCGTCGGGGCGATCAGGAAATGCCGCGCCTCGACGTACCGCAGCCCGGCGTTCGCCAGCCTGTCGCGGGCCTCGCCATTCTTCAGCAGCACGGCGTCGGCGTCGAAGGGGCATCGCGCGACGGCGAGGCGCGTCAGCGGGTTGAAGGGGTTGTGCTCAATGACGATCACGAGGCCGCCGGGCCGCGTGACGCGCTTCATCTCGGTAATGAACGCCTCGCGCCAAGCCGGATCGACATGGTGCAGCACGCAGACGGCGAGGGTCGCGTCGAAGGCGTCGGCCTCCCAGGGGAGGCGGCCGCCCTCATCCTCGCGGTAATCGGCGAAGGGGTTGTCGAGGCGCGCGCGCTCAAGGGATTCGCGCGAGACGTCGGAGCCCGCGAGGTCGGTCACCAGCGGCTTCAGCAGCGGGTGCATCCGGCCGACGCCGCAGCCCAGATCGAGGAGCGAGGGCCTGCACTCCCCGAAATGGCGGGCAAACAGCGCCGCGAGCTGCACGATCTTCGCCTCGAGGAAGAAATCGTGCTTGAGCCCGGAGAAGGCGATGGAGTTCTGGACAACCGTTTCGTAGGTCGAGCGGTAGCTGTCGAAGGTCTCGGCCATCACGCGGCCTTCCTGCGGTCCGCCACGGGAACGCGGCCTCGGCCGACGACGCCCGGCTGGTCGAGCGCGAAGGGATTGGCGTCGCGGAAGCCCTCGGTGCGCCCCACGATGTAGAGCGGGCGCTGCTTCACCTCGTTGTGGATGCGCCCGACATAGAGCCCGACGATGCCTGTGGTGATGAGGTTGATGCCGGCGATGAAGGACAGCACCACGATGGTCGAGGCCCAGCCCTGCACGAGGCCGGTGTTGCCGCTGAACAGGGCGAGGCCCAGCACGAAGGCGCCATAGGAGACCGCGCCCAGCGAGACGATGCCGCCGAGCCACAGCGCCATGCGCAGCGGAATGTCCGAAAAGCCGACGATGCCGTCGAAGGCGAGCCGGAGCATCTTCTTCCAGCCATACTTGGTCTCGCCAGCTGCGCGCGACATGCGGTGGAAGGGCACGGCCGTCTGGCGGAAGCCCATCCAGCCGAACATGCCCCGCACGAAGCGGTCGCGCTCGGGCATGGCGCGGAAGGTGTCGAGGGCGCGGCGGTCGACCAGGCGGAAATCGCCGACATTCTCGGGGATGTCGACGGCGGTCAGCTTGCGCAGCGCCTTGTAGAACATCCGGGCGGTCCAGAGCTTCATGGGCGTCTCGCCCTCTCGGCTGAGCCGCTGGGCGTAGACGATCTCGTAGCCTTCCTTCCACTTGGCGATCAGGTCGAGGCAGACTTCCGGCGGGTCCTGAAGGTCGGCGTCCATGATGATGACGGCGTCGCCCATGGCCGCGTCCATGCCGGCGGTGATGGCGATCTGGTGGCCGAAATTGCGCGAGAGCGCCACGTAGCGGTAGCGCGGATCGTCCTTGGCGCGGCCGGCCGCGACGATGCCGGAGGTGTCGCGGCTGCCATCATCGACGAAGATCACCTCGGCCGGGCCGTCCAGCTTCTCCATCAGCCGGTCCATGCGGTGCAGCAGGATCGGCAGCACCGCCTCCTCGTTGTAGAGGGGGATGACGAAGGAATAGACGGGACGCTGGGAAGCAGCCTTGGGAGGGCGGCT
>JAIXZF010000429.1 GCA_027489835.1 Hyphomicrobiales bacterium | reverse complement strand
GCCGAGCTGGCCTGGATCACCGACGGGGTGCGCCTGGAGGCCGACGAAGGCTTCGCGCAACAGCTTCGCGATCTCGGCCGGTCCGGCCGCGTCACCGTCCACGCCGCCGGCGCGCAGAACAAGCTCTTCCTCACCGACGCCGAGAACCTCGCCAATGCGCTGACGGTCAGGATCGTGCGCGCCGAGCCCGGAGCGCCGTCCACCGTCAACCTCAGGGCCTCCGACCAGCGCGGCATCGTCGTCGGCGAGACGCAGGCCATCATGGGCGCCTCGGCCACCGAGGCGACGGCCAGCTTCGGCCTGCCGATGGAGGTCCGCAACGCCGTGACCCGCATCGAGATCGTCGGCGAGCGCTCGGCGGGTTCGGTGCTGCTGGTCGACGACAGCTCCCGCCGCCGGCGCGTCGGCATCGTCACGGGCGTGACCGCCGACGTCGCTCAGCCGCTGCTCTCGCCCATATTCTACCTGTCCCGCGCGCTCGGGCCCTTCGCCGACGTTCGTGAGCCCCGCGCGGGCGTGTCGGACCCCATCGGCCAGCTTCTCGACCAGAACCTTTCGGTGCTGATGCTCGCCGATGTCGGCGGGCTCGACCGCGAGACCGTCGAGCGGATCTCCGCCTTCATGGAGCGCGGCGGCGTGCTGGTGCGCTTCGCCGGCCCCCGCCTTGCCGCCACAAGCGACGACCTCGTGCCCGTGCGCCTGCGCCGTGGCGGCCGCAGCCTCGGCGGCGCCCTGTCCTGGGACGCGCCGAAGACGCTGGCGCCCTTCTCGCGCGAGGGTCCGTTCGTGGACCTGACCGCCCGCGAAGAGGTGACCGTGACGCGCCAGATCCTGGCCGAGCCGGATGGCGAACTCTCCCGCAAGGTCTGGGCATCGCTGGCCGACGGCACGCCGATCGTCACCGCCGAACGGCGCGGCCAGGGGCTGGTGGTGCTGTTTCATGTCACCGCGGATACGACGTGGTCGAACCTGCCGATCTCCGGCCTGTTCGTCGACATGCTCAAGCGGATCGTCGCGCTCTCGGGCGCGGCCGCGGCAGACGCCCAGGGCAATGGCGAGGCGCGCGTCGAGACCCTGTCTCCCGTGTCCGTGCTCGACGGACAGGGCGTGTTCCGCTCGCCGCCCGCGACCGCCAGGCCCGTGCCGCGCGGCTATGCGGATCGCGCCGTCCACCAGCACCCGCCCGGCTTCTACGGCCCGCGCGGCGCAGTCCTCGCCGTCAACACGCTCAAGGCCGCCGACCGCCCCATGCCGATCGATTTCGCCGCCGCCGGCTTGACGACCCGCGCCATCGAGGCGCCGCAGGCCCGCGACATCCGTCCGCCGCTGCTGGTGGCCGCGCTGCTGCTGCTTGCGCTCGACACGCTGGCGACGCTCTGGCTCGGCGGCCGCCTGAAGAGGACGCTTGGTATGGCCCGGCGCCCCGCCGCCGCGGCGATCATGGCGGGCGCCCTGGTGTTCGGCCTCTGGCAGCCGACGCCGGCTTCGGCCCAGGCTCAGCAGCCCCCCGCGGCCCAGCCTCCGGCCGTGGCTTCGCCCCAGCCGCAAGGCCCACCGGTGACCCGCGAGCAGGTCGCCGCCGCCATGGCGACGCGTCTCGCCTATGCCATCACCGGCGACCGCCGCGTCGACGACACCAGCAAGGCCGGCCTCGAGGGCCTGACCAGCGCGCTCGCCGCCCGCACCGCGCTCGAGCCGGGCGACCCGGTCGGCGTCGATCCGGCGAAGGACGAGCTCGGGCTCTATCCCGTGCTGTATTGGCCCATCGTCGCCGGCCGCCCGCTTCCCGGCGCGGATGCCATGCGCAGGCTGGACGCCTTCATGAAGGGCGGAGGCTTCGTCATCTTCGACACGCGCGATGCGGACGGGCAGAGGCCGGGCCGCACCACGCCCGAAAGCGAGTATCTGCGCCAGATGCTCGCGATCGTCGACGTGCCCGAGCTCGAGCCCGTGCCGCGCGACCATGTGCTGACCAAGACCTTCTATCTCATCGAGGGCTTTCCCGGCCGCTACGATCGCGGCCAGACCTGGGTCGAGGTGCTGCCGCCGCCCGGTCCGGACGGCCGGGGCCCGGCCCGCGCCTCCGATGGCGTCTCGCCGCTCGTCATCACCTCGAACGACCTCGCCGCCGCCTGGGCGACCGACCGGCGCGGCGGAGCGCTTTTCCCTCTGCAGGGCTCGGGCCCGAGACAGCGCGAGCTTTCGCTCCGCGGCGGCGTCAACCTCGTGATGTACGCGCTGACGGGCAACTACAAGGCGGATCAGGTCCACGTGCCGGCCCTGCTCGAGAGGCTGGGCCAGTAGCATGTACACCTTCAGCTTCACGCCCCTCATCCCGCTCTGGCTGCTCGTCGCGCTCGGCGTCGTCGCGCTCGCCATGGCGGCTGCGGCGCTCTTCTTCCAGCGCGGCCGCGGCGTCCTGCGCGCGGTGGCGCTGCTGTTCCTGCTCGTCGCGCTGGCCGATCCGTCGCTCGTCCATGAAGATCGCGAGCCGGTGAAGGACATCGTGGCGGTGGTGGTCGACCGCTCCGGCTCGAACCGGCTGGCCGACCGCACTGAGCAGACCGCCCGCGCCCGTGCCGCGCTGGAGCGCCAGCTCGCCAGCATCCCGCAGGTCGAGGCCCGCTTCGTCGAGGTCGGCGACGGCGACGGCGCCAACGATGGAACGCGGCTGTTCGAGGCGCTGGCGGCGACGCTGGCGGATGTGCCGGCCGAGCGGGTGGCCGGCGCGCTCTTCATCACCGACGGCATCGTCCACGACATGCCGGGCGCTGCCCAGGCGCTGGGGCTCAAGGCCCCGCTTCACGCCCTCGTCACCGGCCGCGAGCGCGAGGTCGACCGCAAGGTCACGCTGATGGACGCGCCGCGCTTCGGCATCGTCGGCAAGACGGTCACCATCCGCCTCCGCGTCGACGAGAAGAACGGCCCGGGCTCCGGCCGCCTCGTGGTCCGTCGCGACGGCGAGGTGTTGAATGAGCGCGTGGTGCGGTCCGGCGATGCGATGGAACTGACCGTCCGCATCGACCGCGGCGGGCCGAACCTGATCGAGATCGAGGCCGAGACGCTGCCGAACGAGCTGACCGCCGCCAACAACCGCGCGGTCGTCACCATTGAGGGCGTGCGCGACAAGCTGCGCGTGCTGCTGGTTTCCGGCGAGCCGCACGCGGGCGAGCGCACCTGGCGCAACCTGCTCAAATCCGACGCCAATGTCGACCTCGTCCACTTCACCATCCTGCGCCCGCCGGAAAAACAGGACGGCACGCCGATCAACGAATTGTCGCTGATCGCCTTCCCGGTGCGGGACCTGTTCCAGACGAAGATCAAGGAATTCGACCTCATCATCTTTGACCGCTACGCCAACACCACCATCCTGCCGCTCGTCTATTTCGAGAACATCGTGCGCTATGTGCGCGATGGCGGCGCGCTGCTGGTGGCCGCCGGCCCGGAGTTCGCCGGCACGGGCACCCTGTTCCGCACGCCGCTCTCGGCCGTGCTGCCGGCCCAGCCCGACGGGCGCACCATCGAGGAGGCCTACCGCGCCCGCATCACCGACCGCGGCAAACGCCACCCGGTGACGCGCGACCTGCCGGGCTCGGAGGTCGAGCCGCCTCGCTGGGGCGAATGGCTGCGCCTGATCTCGGCTCGCGCCAACGAAGGCGACGTCGTGATGTCGGGACCGGGCGACAGGCCGCTGCTCATCACCTCGCGCGAGGGCAAGGGCCGCGTCGGCCTCTTCCTCTCCGACCATGCCTGGCTCTGGGCGCGCGGCTACCGCGAGGGCGGCCCGCACATCGACCTGCTGCGCCGTCTCGGCCATTGGCTGATGAAGGAGCCGAGCCTCGAGGAGGAGGCCCTGCGCGCCTCGGCCCG
>JAIXZF010000223.1 GCA_027489835.1 Hyphomicrobiales bacterium | reverse complement strand
CGCCAAGGACAAGGCCACGTCCAAGGAGCACCAGATCCGCATCCAGGCGTCGGGGGGGCTGTCGGACGCCGACATCCAGCGCATGGTCAAGGAGGCGGAAGAGAATGCCGCGGCCGACAAGACCCGGCGCGAGCTGGTCGAGGCGCGCAACCAGGGCGAGGCGCTGGTGCACTCCACCGAGAAGTCGCTCAAGGAATATGGCGACAAGGTCTCGGCCGCCGACAAGACCGGCATCGAGACGGCGCTCGACTCGATGAAGGCCGCGCTGGCCGGCGAGGACCTCGAGGTCATCAAGAGCCGCACCACGGACCTGATGCAGGCCTCGATGAAGCTCGGCGAGGCGATGTACGCCGCGCAGGCCGCCGCCGAGAGCGCCCCTGGCGCCGAAGGCGAGGCCAAGCCCAAGGAAGACGTGATCGACGCCGACTTCAAGGACGTCACGGACGACAAGGGCGACAAGAAGAAGAGCGCGTGAGCTGCTTCTAGGAACGCGTTCGTCATCCCCGGCCTCGTGCCGGGGATCTCCATGAGAAGGGTGGGGTCTCCTTCGATCCGAGATGGCCGGGCCAAGCCCGGCCATGACACAGTCAGGGGCAAGGCGCAGCAGAATGTCCAAGCGTGACTATTACGACGTCCTCGGCGTCCCCAAATCGGCCGACGAAGCCGCGTTGAAATCGGCTTTCCGCAAGCTCGCCATGCAGCACCACCCGGACAAGAACCCGGGCAACAAGGACGCCGAGCTCAAGTTCAAGGAGATCAACGAGGCCTATCAGGTCCTCTCCGATCCGCAGAAGCGCGCGGCCTACAACCAGTATGGCCATCGCGCCTTCGAGAATGGCGGGGGCGGCAACCCCGGCGGGCCCGAGTTCGGCGACTTCATGTCGGACATCTTCGACCAGTTCTTCGGCCAGGGCGGCGGGCGCCAGCGCGGCCAGGGCGGGCGCGAGCGCGGCGCCGACATGCGCTACAACCTCGAGATCACGCTGGAGGAGGCCTTCACCGGCAAGGCTGCCTCCATCCGCGTGCCCACGGCCGTGACCTGCGAGGTGTGCAGCGGGTCGGGCGCCAAGCCGGGCTCCAAGCCGCGCCAGTGCCCCACCTGCGGCGGCTATGGCCGGGTGCGGGCCTCGCAGGGCTTCTTCTCCATCGAGCGGACCTGCCCGACCTGCAACGGCCGGGGCGAGACCATCGACGATCCGTGCAAGGCCTGCTCCGGCGCCGGACGGGTGATGAAGGAGCGCACGCTGTCCGTGAACGTGCCTGCCGGCGTCGAGGACGGAACGCGCATCCGCCTTGCTGGCGAGGGCGAGGGCGGCGCCAAGGGCGGGCCGGCGGGGGATCTCTACATCTTCCTGTCGGTCAAGCCGCACGCCATCTTCCAGCGCGACGGCTCGGACCTGTTCTGCCGTGTCCCGATCTCGATGACCAAGGCCGCGCTGGGCGGCGAGGTCGAGGTCGTGACCATCGACGGGGCCAAGGCCATCGTGAAGATTCCCGAGGGCACCCAGACGGCCAAGCAGTTCCGCCTGAAGCGCAAGGGCATGCCGGTGCTGCGCTCCAGCGACGTGGGCGATCTGTACATTCAGGTGCAGGTCGAGACGCCGCAGAACCTCACGAAGAGACAGCGCGAGCTGCTCGCGGAGTTCGAAAAGGAGTCCTCCGGTGAAACCCATCCCGAGAGCGCGGGTTTCTTCGACAGGATGAAGGGCTTCTTCGACGGCTTCGGCGGCGCCGGAGCCAAGATCTGAGCCTCGGTGCGCTTTCCACCTGTCGGCGCGCAAGCTTGACGCAACCGACAGAGGGAGTAAGGCTAGCCGTCGAACCAACAAGAGACGCGGCGTCAATTCGTGTTCGAACCCACTCGTCCCAATCTCGACCGGCGGTCGCCGCGCAAGAAACGCGTCGCCGATGACGAGACCAGGTTCCTCAAATCCTGGATCGAGCGCCCGCTTCTGACAGGCGCGGTCATGCCGTCGGGCAAGTTCCTGGCGAAGGCGATGGCGCGCGAGGTCGACCCGCGCGAGGCCGGCCCCGTGATCGAGATCGGCCCCGGAACGGGTCCCGTCACCGAGGCGCTGATCGCCCGCGGCGTCGCGCAGGAACGGCTTGTCCTCGTCGAGTTCAATCCCGACTTCGTGGAACTGCTCAAGAAGCGCTTCCCGCTGGCGACCGTCATCCAGGGCGATGCCTACCGCGTGGCCGAACTGCTCAGGGACAGGCTCGCGGCGCCCGCCTCCGCCGTGGTGTCCAGCCTGCCGCTGTTCACCAAGCCCCCCGAGATCAGGCGCGGCTTCCTGCAGCAATGCTTCTCGCTGATGGAGCGCAAGGCGCCCATGATCCAGTTCACCTACGCCGTGGTGCCGCCCATTCCCGAGCGCGGCCAAGGCTACACCTCCCACGCGACCAACTGGATCCTTCTCAACATTCCCCCGGCCAGGGTCTGGGTCTACCGCAAGGCCTGAGGCCCGCCTGCCAAGGCTCGTCCTCGACCCGCTTGCGAAGGCGCAAGATCCTCTTGCCGCCATTCCATGGTGACAGGGCGTCCCTTCCACTCCATCTAGCTCCCAAGCCCTTTTCCGCCTTCCCGAGGACCATCCATCATGAGCACGATTCTCGTCTTCTCCGGCTCCAGCCGCGCCGATTCCATCAACCACAAGCTGGCCGAGCTCATCGCCCGGAAGATCGACGCATCCGGCGGCTCCGCCACGCTGATCTCGCTGGCCGACTTCCCGCTGCCGATGGTCGACGCATCCGGCTTCGGCAACGCGCCAGAGGCCGCGCACAGGCTCCGCGGGCTGATCGACGCGCACAAGGGGCTGTTCATCACCTCGCCCGAGTACAATGCTGGCTACGCGCCCGAGCTGAAGAATGCGCTCGACTGGAGTACGGTGGCCAAGCCCGGCGCGCCCGCGAGCGGACTGGCCGGCAAGGTCGCGGCCATCGGAGCGGCCTCCCCCGGCGGCCTCGGCGGTTACCGCGGCCTGACGCAGCTGCGCACGGTGCTGGAGCTCGGCATGGGCGCCCTCGTGATCCCGGAGATGGTGTCCGTCGGCTTCGCGGCGACCGCCTTCAAGGATGACGGCGAGCTGGCGGACGAGCGCAGCGCCGGCTTCCTGCAGGCCGCGGTCACGCGCCTGGTCAAGGAAGCCGCCAAGGCCTGATCCCGCGCGCCGGTCTTTATCCTTCGACGCGCGCGGGCGAATCGGGCACGAGGCGCGGCGGGCGGCTGAGGGGGTGCAGGGCGCATGCGGGCTATCAACGACCTTCGCGACCGGATGATCGTGGCGCTCGACGTGCCGACCGTGCGCGAAGCCTACCATCTGGTCACGCGACTGGGCGACGGAGCGAGCTTCTACAAGATCGGCTACCGGCTCGCCTTCGCCGGGGGCCTTTCGCTTGCGGAGGAGCTGACCCGCGAGGGCAAGAAGGTGTTCCTCGACCTCAAGCTCCACGACATCGGCAACACGGTGCGCGAGGGCGTCGAATCCCTTGGCCGGATGGACCTCGCCTTCCTCACCGTCCACGCTTATCCCCAGACCATGCGCGGCGCGGTCGAGGGCCGCGGCGCGGGCCGGACGCGCCTCCTGGCCGTGACCGCCCTCACCTCCTATGATGACGACGACCTGCACGATGCAGGCTACCGGCTCGCCGTGCAGGAACTGGTCGCGCTGCGCGCGCAGCAGGCCCGCACCGCCGGCATCGACGGGATCGTCTGCTCCGCTGCGGAGGCCGGCATCGTGCGTGCCGCCATCGGCGAGGGCATGTGCATCGTGACGCCGGGCATCAGGCCCGCAGGGGCCGACAGCGGCGATCAGAAACGCACCCTCACGCCTGCCGAGGCCATCAGGGCCGGCGTCGATCACATGGTCATCGGACGGCCGATCATCCGGGCGGTCGATCCCCGGGCGGCGGCGGGCGCGATCATGGACGAGATCGCACAGGCGTCGTAGCATCGCCGTGCCGCCCACTGGCGCGCACCAACCCGCCTGATCCATGCAATCGGAACACACCATGCCCAAGGGATACGTCATCGCGCGCGCCGTCGTGACCAATGCGACGCAATGGGCCGCCTATGCGGCGGAAGCCTCGAAGGTCATCAAGCAGTTCGGGGGTACGCCCCTGGTGCGCGGAGGGCCGATGACCGTGGCCGAGGGCGAGGGCCGGGCCCGGAACGTCGTCATCGAGTTCGAAAGCCTCGAGATGGCGAAGGCCTACGCCTTTTCGGCCGAGTATGCCGCCGCCCGCAAGATCCGCGAAGGCGCGGGCTACATCGACATCGTCTGCGTCGAAGGAGCTTGAGCGTCATGGCGAAGGGATACTGGATCGCGAGGCTCGACGTTGGCGATCAGGACGCCTACGCCGGCTACCGGGCGCTGAACGCGGTCGCGTTCGCCAAATATGGCGGGCGCTTCCTCGTGCGGGGCGGCCCCTACAATCTCGCCAAGGGCGAAGGCCGCCAGCACAACGTCGTCATCGAATTCCCGAGTCTCGAGGCGGCGCAGGCCTGCTACGAGTCTCAGGAATACCAGGCCGCGCTGGTGAAGCTCGCCCAGGCGGCGACCACGGACCTCGTGATCATCTCCGGCTATGACGGCCCGCAGCCCGGCGACGCCTGAGGCTTGAGTTATTCTTAACCAAGTCTTGCAATGATCCTCACAGATCGGCGCGGGCAGTCCATGCTGCGCGCCATGCCACGATGCCGACATGATCGTGCCGCGTGTTCGTCCGGTTCGCCCTTCAGTGAAGCGCGCACCGCGACGAGCCCGGCGCGGCAACACAGGATCCGACTTCGATGCCCAGCGACGTTCAACGCCGCGAGACGCGCAAGAGCGCGAACTTCCACGACATCACCGCCCGCGACCTCTATGTGCGCCATTTCGGCGCCATCGGAATCGCGGCCGTCGCAGCCGGCGCGCAGCAGCGCAAGGCCGTCAGGGCCACGCCAGCCGCCCGCGACATTCCCGCCATTCTCCGCTTCGGCCCCGAAGCGGAGTGACTCCCTGACAGCACCACGGACTTCGAGACCCAAATGACTGTCAGCCGGCGCTCGATTCTCACGATCGGCGCCGGTTTCTTTTTGGCCGGAGCCGGCGGAGCGGCCTATGGGCGCTTCATCGAGCCCGGCGGCTCGCTGGCGCTGGCGCGGCACGCCTTCACGCCGCCGCGCTGGACGCCCGGGCTGAAGCTCAGGATCGCGGCGCTCAGCGACCTGCATTGCGGCGGCGCGCACATGCCGCTTTCCCGCATCCAGGACATCGTCGAGGCCACCCTCGCGCTGGAGCCGGACCTGATCCTCCTGCTCGGCGACTACGTGACCAGCGAGCGGCGCAACGTCCACGGCGTCGGGCCGGGGGTGTGGTCGCGCGAGCTGGGGCGGCTGAAGGCGCCGCTCGGCGTCCACGCGATCCTCGGCAATCACGAGTTCTGGGACGACCGGCAGGTGCAGCGGGAGCGGCGCGGCGATCCCTACGGCAAGCTGGCCCTGCTCGACGCCGGCGTGCCGGTGCTGGAGAACGACGCGGTCAGGCTCGAGAAGGACGGCAAGGGCTTCTGGCTGGCAGGCCTCGGCGACCAGCTCGCCTTCTGGGTGGGCTATGACCGCCAGCGCGGCGGCGGCATCTATGAAGGCCGCGACGACCTCAACGGCACGCTCGCGCGCATCACCGATTCAAGCCCGGCGATCCTGCTGGCGCATGAGCCCGACATGTTCGCCGGACTGCCGGCAGCCCCCGGCGCGGACAAGGTGGCCGTGACGCTGGCCGGGCATACCCATGGCGGGCAGATCAACCTGCTCGGATGGAGGCCGTACGTGCCATCCCGATTCGGAAGCCGCTACGCGCATGGCCGCATCGTGGAGGACGGACGCAGCCTCATCGTCTCGGCCGGCCTCGGCACGAGCGGGGTTCCCGTGCGCTTCGGCGTGCCGCCCGAGATCGTGCTGGTCGAGCTCGGCTGAGCCCGATCAGATCACGACGACCTTGGCCCCTACGCCGACCCGGTTGAACAGGTCGATCACGTCGACGTTGCGCATCCGGATGCAGCCCGAGGACGAGGCCCGGCCGATCGACTCGGGCTCGTTCGTGCCATGGATGCGGTAAAGCGTGTCGCGGCCGTTCTGGTAGAGGTAGATGGCGCGCGCGCCCAGCGGATTGTCCGGCCCGCCCTCCATGCCGCCGGCGCGGGGGCGCAGATGCGGCCAGCGCACGAGCATCTCCGCCGGAGGCGTCCAGCGCGGCCATTCGGCCTTGCGCGCCACATCGGCCGTGCCCTTCCACCCGAAGGCCTCGTCGCCGACGCCGACGCCGTAGCGGATGGCCTTGCCGTTGGGCAGGACGAAATACAGCAGGCGATCCTGCGTGTAGATGACGATCGTGCCGGGCTTCTCGGTCGTCTTGTAGTCGACCTCGTAGCGCAGGAACTGGGGGTCCATGTCCGCGTTGGGCACCAGCGCCATGTATTCCGCGTCGCGCGCGCTTAGGGCCGGATCCGGCACGCCGCGATAGATGCAGCCCGTGAGCGCGAGCGCGATGATGGAAAGCGCCAAGGCGCCGCGAATCTGCGAATGTGATGACATGGCTGGAAAATGCATGCCTGTTGGTTAATCAAGTCTTGCCGGAGTTGAAACGGCCAATTTCATGCACATGGCGTCTGTCGCCAGCCGTTGCAAAGAAGCAACGCAGGAGTGCCGATATCTTGACCACTTTGTTGCTTTCGCATGCCGCCTGCCTCGCCCACGCCACCCCGGCGGGCCACCCTGAACGACCCGACCGGATGCGCGCCATCGACCGGGCGCTGAGCCTCGAGGCCTTCGCAGGGCTCGACCGGCGGGAGGCCCCGAGCGGAACGGACGCCGCGATCCTGCTCTGCCATCCCGAGCGGCACCTCGCGCACATCGTGTCGTCGGCTCCCGCGTCAGGGCTCACCCATATCGACGCCGACACGGTGATGACGCCCGGCACGCTGGAGGCCGCGCGGCGCGGCGTCGGGGGCGCCGTTGCGGCCGTCGACGCCGTGATGGCCGGCGAGGCGGCCAATGCTTTCGTCGCCACGCGTCCGCCCGGCCACCACGCCGAGAAGGCGGAGGCCATGGGCTTCTGCTTCTTCAACAACGCCGCCATCGCCGCCCGCCACGCCCAGAAGGCGCATGGCGCGGCCCGCGTCGCGATCCTCGACTGGGACGTGCATCACGGCAACGGAACGCAGGACATCTTCTGGGACGATCCCAGCGTGCTCTACATCTCGACGCACGAGATGCCGCTGTATCCGGGCACGGGCGCGCCCTCGGAGCGCGGCGACCACGACACCATCCTCAACGCGCCGCTGAGGGCGGGGGATGGGGGCGAGGCCTTCGGCGAGCTCATGGAGGCGGTGATCCTGCCGCGCATGACGGCCTTCCGGCCCGACCTGATCATCATCTCGGCCGGCTTCGACGCGCATTGGCGCGATCCGCTCGCCAACATCAACCTGACCGAGCAGGACTTCGCCGACGCCACCCGGGCCGTGATGGAGGTCGCGGACAAAGCCTGCGGCGGGCGCGTCGTCTCGGTGCTTGAGGGCGGCTACGATCTGCAGGGCCTCGGCGCCTCGGTGGCGCTGCACGTCGCCGAGCTGATGAAGGCTTGAGCCGAGCTTTCAGCCGCTGACGCGCTCGACCTCGGCGCCGCAGCGGGAGAGCTTGGTCTCCAGCGCCTCGAAGCCGCGGTCGAGATGGTAGACGCGGTTGATGACCGTCTCGCCATCGGCCGCCAGCGCGCCGATCACCAGCGAGACGGAGGCGCGTAGATCGGTCGCCATCACGGGCGCGCCGGTCAGCTTGTCGACGCCGTCGACATAGGCCGTGTCGCCGTCGAGCCGGACGCGCGCGCCGAGGCGGGCGAGTTCCTGCACATGCATGAAGCGGTTCTCGAAGATCGTCTCGCGGATGCGCGAGGTGCCGTGCGCCCTCGTCATCAGGCCCATGAGCTGCGCCTGAAGGTCGGTGGGAAAGCCTGGGAACGGCTCGGTCGTCACGTCCACGGGCATCAGGCCGTGACCGTTGCGGCGGATGCGCACGCCCTCGTTCTCGTTGACGACATCGACGCCCGCCTGCTCCAGCACCGTGAGCGCCGCCTGAAGGTCGGAGGCCCGAGCGCCTTCGAGCAGCACGTCGCCGCCCGTCATGGCCACCGCCATGGCATAGGTGCCGGTCTCGATGCGGTCGGGCACCACGGAATGGCGCGCTCCGTTGAGCCGCGCCACGCCCTCGACATGGATGGTCGACGAGCCCGCTCCGGTGATCTTCGCACCCATCTTGGTGAGGCAAGCGGCGAGGTCGACCACCTCGGGCTCGCGCGCTGCGTTCTCGATGGTCGTTACGCCGCGGGCCAGCACCGCCGCCATCAGCGCCGTGTGCGTGCCGCCGACCGTGACCTTCGGAAACACGATGTGCCCCCCGACCAGCCCCTTGGGGGCGGTGACGATGGCGTAGCCCGCCTCGATGCGGATGGTGGCGCCGAGCTTTTCCAGCGCCATCAGCAGGAAATCGACGGGCCGCGTGCCGATGGCGCAGCCGCCGGGCAGCGAGACCTTGGCCTCGCCCATGCGCGCCAGCAGCGGGGCGATGACCCAGAACGAGGCGCGCATGGTCGAGACGAGTTCGTAGGGCGCGCAGGTGTCGACGATGGTGCGGGCGCAGAGCGACAGAGTCTGCCCCGTCTCCACCGTCTGGCCGAGGCGCTTGCCGGGCACGTTGCGGTCGACGCCGTGGTTGGAGAGGATGCGCGACAGGTTCGACACGTCCGACAGGCGCGGCACGTTGTCGAGCGTCACGGTGTCGTCGGTGAGCAGGCTGGCGATCATCAGCGGCAAGGCCGCGTTTTTCGCGCCCGAGATCGGGATCGAGCCGTTCAGGCGGTTGCCGCCGACGATGCGAATGCGGTCCATGTCAGTCCTTCACTTGCCGCGGCTGGGCCGCATCGTTCGGTCGGCCCGGCCCGCTGCCGCCAGCGTCATCCGGTGCGGAGACGCCCTCGGCAGCCTTGCCCCTGGCCTGCGCCTTGCGGCGCTTCAGGTTCTCGCGCAGCGCGGCGGCCAGCCGCTTCGCCTTCTCGTCGCTGGCCGGGGCTTTCGCCATGACGGGCCTCAACACTGGCAGCTTCTTCAGGCCGCGGCCGCCTGCACCCGCAAAGGCCTGGGCGAACGTCCTATCACGGTCACGGCAATACTGGGATGACCGCCAAGGTTCAAGACGAGGTTAATGAAATGCGCTCTTGGCCATCCCGAGGGCCGGAGGCGAGGCGCCGGCTCAACGGGCCATGGGCGGAGCGGCGAAGCCTCCGGTGATCGCCTCGAGGATGCGGCCGACCTCGATGACCTGCAAATCGCCCGCGTGGGGGCCGATGATCTGCACGCCGAGCGGCAGCCCGGCCTCGGAGCGCATGACCGGGGCGCTCAGCGCCGGCAGGTCGCCGCCCGAGGCGAGCGCCGCCCAGACCAGGAAATCGAGATAGGGCCGCGCCTGCCCATCCACCATCAGGTGGCGCTGATGCACGTCCGGCGTGGCGTCATGCGGCAGGAAGGCGACCGGCGCGGGCGGGCACAGCACGACGTCGTAGCGCTCGAAGAAACGGGCCCATTGATTGCGGATCGCCAGCCGGCGCGCGCCCAGCTGCTGGTAGAAGCCCGGCGTCATGCGCGCGCCGCGCGCCTGCAGGGCCCTGTGCGAGATGTCGGTTGGCGAGAACAGCGCCGCCATCGCCTGGATCTTGGCTCGCACCTTCGGCGGCAGGCCGTAGGCCACGATGGCGTGGTTGAGCAGCGCGAAGACCTCGAAGGCCTCCTCGAAGCTGAAGCCGGGGCGCGCCGCTTCCTCGATCACCGCGCCCTGCGCCTCGAGCAGGCGCGCCGCCTTCATCACGCCCTGCCGCACCAGCGCATCGGCCTTGGCGAAGGGATCGTCCATCCAGACCGCGACCCGCAGCCCATCGGCCGAGCGGCGTCGCGGCGGCGTGAGCGCGACAGGAGAGGGGCTGCCCGGCTCGCGGCCGCCCGCAATGACCGAGAGCACGAGTGCGATGTCGCCGGGCGTGCGCGCGATGGGCCCCGCCACCACGAGGTCGGGGTTGCGCGCGGTGCGCCGCTCCGGCGGAGGCGGCACCATGCCCCAGCTCGAGACGAGGTTCCACGTGGTCTTGAGGCCGTAGACGCCCGTCGCCGCCGCCGGCCAGCGGATCGACGAGCCGAGATCGGAACCCAGCTCAAAGGCGCTCATGCCGGTGGCGACCGCCACGGCCGCGCCGCCCGACGAGCCGCCGGGGCTCAGCGACAGGTCCCACGGATTGTTGGTAACGCCGTAGACCGGGTTGGCGGTCTGGAAATCGCCGGAGAAGACCGGCACGTTGCTCTTGCCCATGATGACCGCGCCGGCGGCCCTGAGCCGCGCGACGGCGGCGGCGTCCTCCTCCGGCACGCGCTCGCGATAGGCGTTTGCGCCTGCCGTCGAGACGAAGCCGGCCACGTCGAACGCATCCTTGATGGTGATCGGCAGGCCTTCGAGCGCCCCGGCAAGGCCGCCGGCCCGGCGCGCATCCGAGGCTTCGGCCATGGCGCGCGCCTGCGCTGTGTCGAGCGCGACGACGGCGTTGAGCGCGGGGTTGAGGCGCGCGATGCGTTCGAGATGCAGATCGAGCAGCTCGACGGCCGAGAGGCGGCCGGCCGCGAGTTCGGCAAGCTGGAGCCTGGCGGAGGACAGGGCGATATCGGACATGGGCGGCCTCGCTGGCCGGCAGCGATACCGGGCGGCGCGGGCCGATGCAAATCCGTGCCGGCTAGCGGCCCTCGCCCTCGTCGAGCAGCGCCTTCAGCCCCTCGCGATAGGTCGGGTAACGCGGCGCATAGCCGAGCTCCTCGCGCATGCGCCGGTTCGAGATGTGGCGGCTGTCCATGTAGAAGGAGCGCGCCATCGGCGAGAGGGCCGCGGTCTCGAACGGCTCGGCGGGCGGCGGCTCGACGCCCAGCAGCGCGGCGGCGTAGGCGATCACGTCCTGCGGCGGCGCGGGCTCGTTGTCGGCCACGTTGTAGACGGCGCCGGGGCTCGGGCGATCCAGCGAGGCCAGGCAGCAGCCGGCGATGTCCGCCACATGGATGCGGCTGAACTGTTGGCCGGTCTTTACGATGCGCCGGGCCGTGCCCTGCTTGACGCTGACGAGCTGGTTGCGGCCGGGCCCATAGATGCCCGCCAGCCGGAAGACCTGCACCGCCTTGCCGAGTTCGGCGAGCGAGAACCAGCCTTTCTCAGCCGCGATGCGGTTGCGCCCGCGCTGGCTCACCGCGCGCAACTCCGCCTCCTCGTCCACTTTGGCCCCGGCATGGTCGCCATAGACGCCGACGGTCGACAAATAGCCGATCCAGCGCAGGTTCGGCGCGGCGGCGATGGTTTGGCCCAGGATGGGCAGGATCGGATCGCCGCCATCCTCGGCGGGAATCGACATCAGCAGCGCATCGGCGCGTTCGATTTCCTCGAAGAGCCGGGGATTGGCCCCGCCCCCGTTCATCATCACGGCGTCGACGCCGAGCCTCATCAT
>JAIXZF010000390.1 GCA_027489835.1 Hyphomicrobiales bacterium | reverse complement strand
CCAGAGCGAGGCCGAACGGCCCGCCCACGAAACTCCGGCGCGCCGCAGCGACGTGAAGATCTCGAGGTTGACCGACGCCACCAGCGCGCTTTGGGGCCGTCCCAGCCTGTGGAGTTCGCGCTCGAAGGCGCGCGGCGTCTCGTAGCGCGAGAAGGTATGCGGCAAGGCGGCGCCCATGACCAGCGCCAACGCCGCGGCAAGCACCGCCGAGCGGGGCGCGCCCGCACCGGGCGAGCCGACGAACGCCGCGAGCCCGACGCCGAGGAAGATCGCTGCCGGCAGCAGGTGATAGGACCAGCCCTTGCCCTGCAGGGCGTAGACCACGACCGCGCCGAGGCTCGCGCCGAGCATAGCCGCGGCCAGGGGCGGCGGACGCCTCGGCCAGAGCAGCGCGGCCAGCGCCAGCGCCGCAGCTAGAAGCGTCATGGCGGGCGCAAGCGCGAGGCTGATGAGGGAGAGGCGCTCGGGCAGATAAACCAGCGCCACGCGCTCGAACATGACGCTCCAGAATTCCGGATACCAGGCTGAGACGGCGGCGGCGTAGCCGGCGAGGATGACGCCGACGATGATGGTCTCGGGCGTCGCGATGGCCCGCAGGGCGCGCCCCAGGAATGGCGCTTCGGCCTTCGGCGTCGGAGGCCAAAATGCGGTCAACCCCAGCGCGAGATGGGCCCCGAGCGGCGCCAACGCGAAATGAGGCTTGATGCAGAGCGCGAGCCCCGCGCCGAGGCCTGCGAGCAGGGGCCAGGCCCCGGCCCGGCCGCCCTGCCAGCGGACTGGGGCAAGCGCCAGATAGGGCACGAGCGCGAGCGCCGCGATGTGCTCGCGCTGCGCGAAGGAACGCGTCGGCAGAATGAGCAGCGCGAAGGCCGCCAAACCCAGGAACAAGGCTGGCCGCGGCGTCGGCGCCAGACGCGCCAGGGCCAACAGCGCCGCGATGCCTAGGCCGAGGATGAACCCTGCCAGCCACAGCTCAACCGGCCCGCCAAGCTGGCGCGAGAGCCAGATGGGCGGCAGGTAGAGCAGGACCGACATGGGCGGGTTGGTTTCGAGCACATCGACATAGAGCCGCGCGCCGTCGAGATGGCGCTCGGCCACGAGCAGCAGCCAGGCCGTGTCGCCGTTGATTTCGAATGGCGAGGGAAACAGCCAGAGCGAGAAGGCAAGGCACGCAGCAGCCAGCAGGCCAGCTGTGACTGGGACCGGCACATGCGATCCGGACTGCGGCTCGAGGGCCGATGCGGGGGGCAACGCGTGCAGACTCATCGCGCAGCCAGCGTCCGCGCGCCCTGACGGGCGAGGACATCGTTCCGGACCAGCACCCGCATCCCGTCCACATGGGCGGTCTGGGTGTAGCCGGCGATGAGGGCGGGCATGGCTGGTTCCTGCAGCAGCCAGGGCAGCAGGTCGCTGTCTGCGTCGATTGCGGACAGCGCGATGATGTCGGGCCTTGCGGCGAGCGCATCCTCGGCGAACAACGCGCGGTCGAGTCTGTAAAGCTGCTTGAGCGCCTCGCGTCGGTGCGGGGGCGGATCATCCGTCAACAGCGCGGCGGCGCCCTCACTCATCCAGAGCGAGGCCGAGCGGCCAGCCCAGTCGGCGCCCGCACGGCGCACGAGCGGAAAGCTCATGCCCAGGTTGGAAGAGGCGATGAGCACGCTGGGGCGCTCGCCATGGCGCCGGATCTCGGCCTCCAGGGCGCGGGGCTTATCATGCAGGCCGAACAACGCCGGCGCCAGCACTCCGGCCATGACCGCCATGGCCGCCAGCGCGGCGCGGAACCGCGGCCGCTCCCGCACCGTCCTGTCGCCGAGGACGAGCGCGGCGAGCGCCAGCATGCCGAGCGTCGCGGCAGGCAGCAGATGATAGGCCCAGCCCTTGGCCTGCACGCCATAGGCGAGGAAAGCGCCCACCGCGCTGGCGGCCAGCACCGTGGGCCATGCGCCCGGCAGCCGCGGCTTCAACATGACGACGAGCGTGGCAATGCCGAGCCAGAGGAGCGTGGAGGGCGCGAAGCTGAATTCGAGGATCGTCAGCCTGTGGGGCAGATAGACCAGCGCCACGCGCGGATAGATGACATCAAGGAAGGCCGGAAACAGGCGAATGACCAGCGCGATGTAGAGGATGAGCAGTAGCCCGGCGATCAGCCCCTCGGGCGGGATCAGGCGACCACGGCGCCACGCCATGCGAAGCGCGGCCTTGAGCTTCATCGACAGCGGAGCGCCCGCGGCCTGACGCAGCACGGGCCGCGCCAGCAGCGCGAGGTGCGCCAACCCCAAGACGAGCACGAAATGAGGCTTGATCGCGAGCGCGAGCCCACCGCCGAGGCCAGCCAGAAGGGTCAGGCCCCAGGACGGCCGGCGGAGTCCGCCATTGCGGGCCGCAGCCAGGGCAAGCCAGGGCAGCATGCCAAGCACGGCGAAATGCTCGCGCTGGGCAAAGCAGCGGCTGGGCATGACGAGAAGGACAAAAGCCGCGACCGCGACGAAGGCAGCCCGGCCCCGATCATCGGCGAAACCCAGATAGGGCGACAGACGCGCGAGGATGGAAAGCACAAGGGCGGCGAGTGCCAGAACGGAGGCGTACATCGTCCATTCCGGCGCGATGGCGAGCAGGCGCGCCGCCCAGACGGCCGGCACATAGAGCAGCACCGACATGGGCGGGTTCGTTTCCAGCACGTCGACATAAAGGGTGGCGCCGTCGAGATAGCGGCCGGCAGCGATCAGCAGCCAGGCGGCATCGCCATTGCCATCGAAGGGCGACGGGAACTGCCAGAGCGCGGCGCCAAGGCACAGAAGCGCGAGCGCGACGAGCGGGCGCCGCCCGCCTTCAGCCCCCGCCATCCAGCTCCATGCCGCCTTCACGCATTCCTCCCGCAGCGGAGCAAGCCGTGCCTTCGGAGCGCACCATGCCCCAGCCAGGTGAATCTGCCGTTACGGCCGGCCCTCGCCATCGGACGGGTCCTGCGCTATGCGCCTGCCATGACTGGCACGAACCACACATCGGAGGATCTTTCGGGCCCCGGACCCGTCATCATCCTCGTCGAGCCGCAACTTTCCGAGAACATCGGCATGGCGGCCCGGGCGATGGCGAATTTCGGACTGTCCGAGTTGCGCCTCGTCAAGCCGCGCGATGGCTGGCCGACGGGCGGCGGGCTGCCCAAGGGCGCGCATCAGGCGGCATCAGGCGCAGTGCACATCCTGCAGGATGCCAAGCTCTTCCCCGATGTGCGCGCGGCGATCGCCGACCTCAACCTCGTCTACGCCACCACGGCGCGCAATCGCGGCCAGATGAAACGGGTGCACACGCCGGCCGAGATGATGCCGGAGGTGGCGAGCCGCATCGCGGCCGGACAAGGCGTCGGCATCCTGTTCGGGCGCGAACGCACGGGGCTGGAGAATGACGAGGTGAGCCTTGCGGACGCGATCGTCACCTTTCCGGTGAACCCGCAATTCGCCTCGCTCAACCTCGCCCAATCGGTGCTGCTGATGGGCTATGAGTG
>JAIXZF010000101.1 GCA_027489835.1 Hyphomicrobiales bacterium | reverse complement strand
GCGAAAGGAAGCTCACGCGGATGCTGGCCTACCTGATCAGACGGCTGCTCTCGACGCTGATCGTGATGGCGATCGTGGCCGTCTTCGTCTTCCTGCTGCTGCATCTGTCGCCGGGCGATCCCGCCGCCATCATCGCCGGCGACAACGCGACCTCCGACCAGATCGACGCCATCCGCCGCAAGCTCGGCCTCGAGGACCCGCTTCTGGTGCAGTTCGGGCGCTGGCTGGTGCTGGTGCTGCAGGGCGATCTCGGCGTCTCGATCTTCTCCAACGAGCCTGTGCTCAAGCTGGTGGGCCAGCGCATCGAGCCAACCTTGTCGCTGGCGCTGACCACGCTCCTTGTCGCTGTCACGCTCGCGGTCAGCTTCGGCGTGCTCGCGGCCTGGAAGGCCGGCACCTGGGTCGACCGCATGCTCATGGTGGTGTCGGTGGTCGGCTTCTCGGTGCCGGTCTTCGTGGTCGGCTACCTGATGATCTACCTCTTCGCCATCGAGTTGCGCTGGCTCCCGGTGCAGGGCTACACGCCCTTGTCCGAGGGCCTCGCCGGCTGGGCCCGCAACCTCGTGCTCCCTTCCGCTGCTCTCGGCCTCGCCTATGTCGCGCTGATCGCCCGCATCACGCGCGCCTCGATGCTCGACGTGCTGTCGGAGGACTATATCCGCACAGCCCGCGCCAAGGGCGTCGCCAACGGCTCGATGCTGCTCAAGCATGCGCTGAAGAATGCCGGCGTGCCCATCGTCACGGTCATCGGCATAGGCGTCGCGCTGCTGATCAGCGGCGTCGTCATCACCGAGACCGTGTTCAACATCCCCGGCATCGGCCGGCTGGTCGTCGACGCAATCTCCAAGCGAGACTACCCGATCATACAGGGCGTCATCCTGATCTTCTCGGCCGTTTACGTGCTGGTGAACCTCTTGGTCGATCTCACCTACACGCTGATCGACCCCAGGATCCGCTACTGATGTCGAGCCTCGCAGCGACCTCGCCCCCGGCGCCGGCGCGCCGCTTCCGCCCCGGCCGCTTCATCCGGCGCAACCCCACGCTGGCCGCGGGCGCCTTCATCCTTGCCCTGATGGCGATCATCGCCGCCTTCGCGCCGCTCATCGCCGGCGATCCGGTGCTGATGCAGCCCATGCTCAGGCTCCGCCCCCCTTCCGCCGAGAACTGGCTCGGCACCGACAATCTCGGCCGGGATGTCTTCGCCCGCACCGTCTATGGCGCGCGGGTCTCGCTTCTGGTCGGCCTCACCGTCGCCTTCGTCTCGGTGCTGATCGGGCTCGCCATCGGGCTGCTCGCCGGCTTCTTCCGCACCGCGGACGCCATCGTCATGCGCTTCATGGACGGGCTGATGGCGATCCCCGCCATCCTGCTCGCCATCGCACTCGTTTCCCTCACCCGCGCCAGCGTCTTCATCGTCATCGTGGCCATCACCATTCCGGAGATCCCGCGCGTGGTGCGCCTCGTGCGCTCGGTGGTGCTCAGCGTGCGCGAGGCGCCATACGTGGAAGCCGCGATCGCGGGCGGCGCACCGACCTGGAAGATCCTGGCGCGGCACATCATGCCCTCCACCTTCCCACCGCTCATCGTGCAGGCGACCTATATCTGCGCCTCGGCCATCCTCGTCGAAGCCTCGCTGTCCTTCCTGGGCGCCGGCACGCCGCCTGATATCCCGACATGGGGCAACATGGTGGCCTCATCGCGCCTGTTCCTCAGCCGCGCGCCTTGGACCATCTTCGCGCCCGGTCTCGCGCTGGCGCTGGTGGTGCTGGCGGTGAACCTTGTCGGCGACGGGCTGCGCGACCGCCTCGACCCTAGGCTCGCGAGGCGCATGTGACGGCCGCTCCGCTCCTCTCCGTACGAGGCCTGACCACGCATTTCTTCAACGAGGACGGCGTGACGCGCGCGGTCGATGACGTCTCCTTCGACGTCATGCCCGGCGAGACTCTTGGCATCGTGGGGGAATCGGGCTGCGGCAAGAGCGTCACCGCGCTCTCGATCCTGAGGCTGCTGCCAGCGAGGCTCGGCCGCACCATCGCGGGCTCGATCACCTTCGACGGCGTGGACCTTCTTGGCCTCGACGAGGACCGGATGCGCGCCATCCGCGGCAACAACGTCGCCATGATCTTCCAGGAGCCCATGACGAGCCTCAACCCGGTGCTCAGCGTCGGCCACCAGATCGCGGAATCGGTGCGCATCCACCAGGGCAAGGATAAGGAGGCCGCCTGGGACCGCGCCGGCGAGATGCTCGAATTCGTTCGCATTCCCGATGCGCGCAAGCGGCTGGGCGATTATCCTCACCAGTTCTCGGGCGGCATGCGCCAGCGCGTGATGATCGCCATGGCGCTGGCCTGCAATCCGAGGCTGCTCATCGCGGACGAGCCGACCACCGCGCTGGACGTCACCATCCAGGCGCAGATCCTGCGGCTGATGCTGGAGCTCAAGGAGCGCACCGGCGCGGCCGTGGTGCTCATCACCCATGATCTCGGCGTGGTGGCGGAGACCTGCCAGCGCGTGATGGTGATGTATGCCGGCCGCAAGATCGAGGAGGCCTCCGTCACCGGCCTGTTCGACGCGCCGGCCCATCCCTACACGCG
>JAIXZF010000203.1 GCA_027489835.1 Hyphomicrobiales bacterium | reverse complement strand
GGCCGGCCTCGCCTGCGCCCACAAGCTCGCCACGCTCGGCCACAAGGTGACCGTGTTCGAGGCGCGCGAGAAGGCGGGCGGGCTCAACGAATACGGCATCGCCGCCTACAAGGCGACGCGGGGCGTGGCGCAGGCCGAGGTCGACTACATCCTGTCTGTCGGAAACATCGTCATCGAGCATGGCAAGCGGCTGGGAAGGGAGATCACGCTCGACGGGCTGAAGTCCACCTTCGACGCGGTCTTCCTCGGCATGGGCCTCGGCGACACCAACGCGCTGGGGCTGGGCCCCGAGCCCGAAGGCGTCCTCGACGCGGTCGATTACATTGCGATGCTGCGGCAGGCGCCGGACAAGGCCGCGCTGCCCATCGGCCGCCGCGTCGTCGTCATCGGCGGCGGCATGACGGCCATCGACATCGCGACGCAGGCCAGGAAGCTCGGCGCGGAGGAGGTCACCATCGCCTACCGGCGCGGCAAAGGCGAGATGTCCGCCTCGCCCTATGAGCAGGATGTGGCCCGGACCCATGGCGTCACAATCCGGCATTGGCTGAAGCCCGTTTGCTTCGTCGCGCCGGCCGGCGCCATCGAGGCTGTCGAGCTCGAATACACCCGCCTCGAGGGCGGCAGGCTGGCAGGCACGGGCGAGCGGATCACGCTGCCCTGCGACCAGCTCTTCAAGGCGATCGGGCAGGCCTTCGTGCCGGGCGACCTCGCCGAATCAGGCGGCGCCATCGCCATGGCAGGAGGCCGCATCGTGGTTGACGCCGAGCGGCGGACGAGCGCGGGCGGCATCTGGGCCGGAGGCGATTGCGTGGCGGGCGGCGCCGACCTCACGGTGAGCGCGGTGGAGGACGGCAAGCAGGCGGCCCTGTCGATCGACCGGGCGCTGCGGGGCGCCGTGGCCCAGGCGGCGGAATGAGCGAAGCTGCGCCGAGCTCCGCCGCCGGACATGACGCCATTGAAGGCGGCTGCCTGTGCGGACGCCTGCGCTTCCGCTTCTCCGGACCGATCGACAACCCGCATTATTGCAGTTGCCGGATGTGCCAGACCTCCACCGGCGCGCCGATCGTCGCCTGGGGTGACGTCAAGCTCGACGGCTTCGCCTGGACGGGTCCGGGTGGTGAGCCCGCATGGTTCCGTTCATCGAAACGCACCCGCAGGGGGCATTGCGCCTCGTGCGGAGGCGGCGCAGTCTGCCTCGATGACGGAGCCGATTTCATCTGCATCAGCCTCGCCTCGCTCGACGATCCGAACCTCAGCACGCCAATCGGCCAGAGCTTCGCGGCGTCGAGCCCGAAATGGCTGAAGCTTTCCAGAACGAAGCCAAAAGGAGCGGGCCATGGCTGATCTTCGCGTCAACTTCGCCGGCATCAAGGCGCCGAACCCGTTCTGGCTGGCCTCGGCCCCGCCCACGGACAAGGAATACAACGTCGTGCGCGCCTTCAAGGCGGGCTGGGGCGGGGTGGTGTGGAAGACGCTCGGCGAGGATGGGCCGCCCATCGTCAACGTGTCCGGCCCCCGCTATGGCGCCATCCATTCGTCGGACCGGCGGGTGATCGGCTTCAACAACATCGAGCTCATCACCGACCGGCCGCTCCAGCAGAACCTCGAGGAGATCAAGCGGGTCAAGAAGGAGTGGCCCGACCGGGCGATGGTTGTGTCGCTGATGGTGCCCTGCGACGAGGAGAGCTGGAAGGCGATCCTCAGCCGGGTCGAATGGACCGAATGCGACGGGGTCGAGCTCAATTTCGGCTGCCCGCACGGGATGAGCGAGCGCGGCATGGGCGCGGCCGTCGGCCAGGTGCCCGACTATGTCGAGATGGTCGCACGCTGGTGCAAGCAGCACACGCGCATGCCGGTCATCGTGAAGCTGACGCCGAACGTGTCGAGCGTCGTGCCGCCCGCGCTGGCGGCCCTGCGCGGCGGCGCCGACGCGGTCTCGCTCATCAACACCGTCAATTCGATGATGGGCGTGGACATCGACGCGATGGCGCCGTGGCCGCATGTCGGCGGCAAGGGCACCCATGGCGGCATGTGCGGGCCGGCGGTGAAGCCGATCGCCCTCAACATGGTGGCGGAAATCGCGCGAAATCCGCAACTGCGCGGTCTGCCCATCTCCGGCATCGGCGGCGTCGAGACCTGGCGCGACGCGGTGGAATACATGGCGCTCGGGGCCGGCACGGTGCAGGTCTGCACGGCGGCCATGGTCTACGGCTTCAGGATCGTCGAGGAGATGAAGGCCGGGCTCTCGCTCTGGATGGACGAGAAGGGCTATTCCACGATCGAAGAATTTCGGGGGCTCGCCGTCCCCAAGGTCACGGACTGGCAGCATCTCAACCTCGACTACGTGGTCAAGGCGCATATCGACCAGGACCTCTGCATCCAGTGCGGCCGCTGCCACATCGCCTGCGAGGACACCTCGCATCAGGCCATCACCAGCCTCGTCGACGGGGTCAGGCATTTCGAGGTGATCGAGGCCGAATGCGTCGGCTGCAATCTGTGCGCCGTGGTGTGCCCGGTGGAGAACTGCATCAGCATGGTGGAGATGCGCGAGGGCGTCGATCCGCGCACGGGCACACCGGTCGGCGGGCACCGCACCTGGCTGGAGCATCCCAACAATCCGATGGCCAAGGACCCGAAGCCCGCGCTCAGGCCCGCCGAGATGGCCGAGCCGGCGGAGTGAGGCCGGCCGCCGGCCAGCCGAAGCTGGCATGAGTGTTGCAAAACTCTGGCCAGGTCTTGCGGGAGCGACGCCATCCGGATGACAACAGACCGATGAACGAAATGCGCCCCGACATCGCAGCGAGCGCGGCCCCCTTGGCCGTGGCGGAGCCAGGGCCGGGCATGGCACCCGCCCGCACCGGCGTCATCGACATCCGCCAGTTGTCGCTCACCTTCGAGACCGGCGACGGGCCGGTCTATGCGCTGTCGAATGTCGATCTGTCCGTCGAGAAGGGCGAGTTCGTGTCCTTCATCGGCCCGTCGGGCTGCGGCAAGACCACGCTGCTGCGCGTCATCGCGGACCTCGAGCAGCCCACCGGCGGGACCATCACGGTCAATGGGCTGAGCCCGGAGGAGGCCCGGCTCAAGCGGCAGTATGGCTACGTCTTCCAGGCGCCGGCGCTCTATCCGTGGCGCACCATCGAACAGAACGTGATGTTGCCGCTCGAGGTGTTCGGCATGCCGAAGGCCGAGCGCAAGGAGCGGGCGCGCAAGCACCTCGCTCTCGTCAACCTCACCGGCTTCGAGACCAGGCATCCCTGGCAGCTCTCGGGCGGCATGCAGCAGCGCGCCTCCATCGCGCGGGCGCTGAGCTTCGACCCGGCGCTGCTGCTGATGGACGAGCCGTTCGGCGCGCTCGACGAGATCGTCCGCGACAAGCTCAACGAGCAGTTGCTGAGGCTGTGGGCGGAGACGCAGAAGACGATCATCTTCGTCACCCACTCCATTCCCGAGGCGGTGTTCCTGTCGACCCGCATCGTGGTGATGAGCCCGCGTCCCGGCCGCATCATCGACGTGATCGACTGCGATCTCGGCCCCAACCGCACGCTGGACATCCGGGAGACGCCCGCATTCCTGCGCATCGCGCACCGGGTCAGGGAGGGGCTGCGCGCCGGCCATTCCTATGACGATTGAGGCGCGCCAGAGCGGAGCCGCGCCGTCATGAGCGCCGTGGCGG
>JAIXZF010000355.1 GCA_027489835.1 Hyphomicrobiales bacterium | reverse complement strand
GGAATGGCGAGGCCCAGCGCGCAGGGGCAGGTGATGATGAGCACGGTGATCGCGATCACCAGCGATTGCTGCCAGCCGAGGCCCGCCGCCATCCAGCCGAGGAAGGTCAGCGCCGAGACCGCGTGCACCACCGGCGCGTAGAGCCGGGCCGCACGGTCGGCCAGCTTCACATAGGCCGAGCGGCTTTCGGTGGCGCGGGCCAGCAGCTTCTCGACCTCGTCAAGCAGCGTGCCTTCGGACGCCTTCGACACCCGCACCCTGAGGGCCGCTGTGAGGTTGAGCGTGCCGGCATAGACCATCGAGCCGACGTCGACGGGCTGGTGCCGCGTTTCCCCGGTGACAAGGCTCTGGTCGATTTCGGAGCGTCCGCCCTCGACCACGCCGTCGACCGAGACGCGCTGTCCTGGCCTGACGAGCACGAGGTCGCCGGGAAAGACCGCCGCGATCGGCACCTCGCCAAGCTCGTTCGGGCCGATGAACTTGACGGCGGTTTCAGAACGCAGCGCGGCGAGATTGCCGGCCGTGTCGCGCGTGCGCCGCCGCATGGCCTGATCGAGATAGCGCCCGATCAGCAGGAAGAAGAGCAGCATCGTCACGCCGTCGAAATAGGCGTGCTCGCCATGGCTCAGCGTCTCGAACACCGACATGCCGAGCGCCAGCACGACGCCGAGCGTGATCGGCACATCCATGTTGACCGCGCCGGCCCTGAGCGCACGCATCGCGCTCTCGTAGAAGGGCCGCCCGGCATAGGCCGCGGCGGGCAGGGCGATCAGCGCGGAGACCCAGTGGAACACCGTGCGCATCTCGGCCGTCATGCCGCTGTCATGGCCCGACCAGACGGGCACGGAGAACATCATGACGTTCATGGCCGCGAAGCCGGCGACGCCGAGGCAGCGCATGAGGCGCCGCTCCTCGCGCGCCTCGTTGGTCTCCACTTTCTCGGCCGTGAACGGGTAGGCGCGGAAGCCGAGCTCGTCGAGCCGCTCGATGGCGGCGCCCGGGTTCTCCGCGCCATCCTTCCAGGCAATGGTGACGCGCTTGCTCGCGAGGTTGACGCGGGCCGAGACGATGCCGGGCTCGGTCCTGAGTCCCTTCTCGATCGTCGTCATGCAGCCGGCGCACTGGATGCCGTCGACGGCGAGGTCCATGGCCGCGAGGCCGTCGCCATGACGCACGAAGCTGGTGAAGTCGGTCATCGGGGGCTCCGCTTCGGTTCAGATGCGCCGGCGGGCCCGGCTCTGGTAGACGACCTCGCCGTCCCGCACCGCGTAGATGACGACATCCCAGATCGGCGAGGAGAGGGTTTCGAAATTGGCCCCGTAGCCGCCGTTCCCCTGCGCCGAGAGCTTGACGACATGGTCAAGCCGGCGGTCGGCCGGGTGGTTGAAGGCGAGCTCGACCGTGAGCCCGTCGACCGGCGCGCCCCCCGCGTCGCGGAAGCGGGCGACCGCGCGGCTTCCGCCTGCCACGCGCCAGATTTCGGCATCGCTGGTCCAGCCGCGGCGCGTCTGGGCCTCGGCCGCGCCGATCTCGGCGTTGTAGCGTTGGCTGACATCGTAGCCGTTCCGCCCTGCGTCGAGCCCCGGCATGGTGCGGATCGCCGAGTACATCATCGCGCCGTTGGCGATGCCGACGACAATGAAGAAGCCGACGATCGTCGCGAGCACATGCCGGCCGGTGAGGATGAAGGGCTTCGCCGCGCGCGGGGCGCCGGCTTCCAGCTCGATCGGCATGATGAAGGCTCCGCAGCAGCTCATGGGATGATCCCGTCAGGGCTCGGGCGCGAAGAAATGCTCCCTTGCCTCGGCACTCTCACCCGCGAACAGGTCGGCGGCCTTGATCCGGATCATATTCGTGCCGGGCCGCAGCGAGGCGCGCGGGATCGTCACGAGCACCCGGATCTCGCGCGTCGAATCGGGCTCCACGGTCACGATCGGCCGCCAGTCGGCCGAGGCGTTGGCGCCCTGCACCTCCATGGCGACGTTCAGCGGCCCGTCGACAGTGAGCGCCACCTCGCGGCGCTCGGTCCGTTTGTTGATCAGCCGGACCGTGTAGCCGTTGCGCACGGAGCCATCCCGCAGCGTGACGAACAGGGGCGTGCGGTCATGGATGACGTTGACCCCCAGAAAAGCGCGCGTCGCGAGCTGGTAGAGCATCGCTCCGCCGACCAGCACGATCAGCGCCGCATACAGGATCGTGCGGGGGCGGATGAGCCTGTAGGTTGGCGTCCGGCCGGCCTGCCGGGCGATCACGGCCTCGTCGGTGTCGTAGGCGATCAGCCGCGTCGGCCGGCCGACTTTCGTCATCACCGTGTCGCAGGCATCGATGCAAAGCCCGCACTGGATGCAGCCGATCTGGCTGCCGAGCCGGATGTCGACGCCCGTGGGGCACACGGCCACGCACTGGTTGCAGTCGATGCAGTCGCCCGCCGGCTCCTCGGCCGCCCTGGCGCGCCTGGCTTCCTTCAGCGACATGCGCGGCTCGCCGCGATCGTAGCGATAGGTGACGTTTAGCGCGTGCTCGTCCGTCAGCGCTGCCTGGATGCGCGGCCACGGGCACATGTGCAGGCAAACCTGCTCGCGCATGTGGCCAGCGAGCACATAGGTCGTGAAGGTGAGAATGCCGATCCACAGATAGGCGGTGAACGGCGCCTGGCCGAGCGCCATCTGCTTCATGAAGGTGGGCGCGTCCGAGAAGTAGAGCACCCAGGCGCCGCCGGTCCACCAGGCGATCATCAGCCAGACGAAGTGCTTGGTCGCCTTCTTGGTGATCTTGTCGAAGGTCCAGGGGCCTTCGTCGAGCTTCATGCGCTCGCGCCGGTCGCCCTCGATCACGCGCTCGACCTGCACGAACAGGTCGGTCCACACGGTCTGCGGGCACAGGTAGCCGCACCAGATGCGGCCCGCCACGGCGTTCATCAGGAACAGGATCACGGCGGCGAGGATGAGCAGGCCGGTGAAGTAGTAGACCTCCTGCGGCCACAGCTCGATGAAGAAGAAATAGAAGCGGCGGTGCTCGAAATCGACCAGAACCGCCTGGTTGGGCAGGTTGGGCCCCCGGTCCCAGCGCACGAAGGGCAGGAAGTAGTAAACGGAGAGGCAAAAGGCCAGGAGGCCCCATTTGATGCGGCGGTAGAGGCCGCTGACCTTCTGCGGATAGGCCTTGGGCGACGGCGCGTAGAGCGGGATGTCGTCCTCGTCCTCGATCGGGACGAGCGGGGGATCGCTCCGTTGCACCGTCGTCAGCATGTCACTGGCCGCCGCCGAGGCTGCCCACATAGACGACCAGGGCCTTGATGGTGACCGGGTCGAGACGGCCGCCCCAGGCGGGCATCGACGCGCCACGCCCGTTGACGAGGCCTTCGGTCATCGCCTGGCGCGAGGAGCCGTAGAGCCAGATCTGGTCGGTCAGGTCCGGCGCGCCGAGCTCTTGGTTGCCCTTGCCGGCGTCGCCATGGCAGGAGGCGCAGTTGGCCGCGAAGACCTCCTTGCCCTTCGCGATGTTAGCCGTGCGCTCGACGTCGAGCTTGGCGAGCGAGCGGACATATTCGACCACATCGGCGATCTCCTCGCGCTTGAGCATGCCGGTCTTGCCGAAGGCGGGCATGTTGCCGACGCGCGTCTCCGGGTTGGCCTCCCAGCGGATGCCGTGCAGGATCGTCTTCTGAATCTCCTCGGGCTTGCCGCCCCAGAGCCAGTCGTCGTCCACGAGGTTCGGGAAGCCGGGGCCGCCCGTCGCGCCCGTGCCGTGGCAGGGCGAGCAATTGTCGCCGAAGGCCGCCTTGCCGCGCGCCAGCGCGATGCGCAGCAGGTCGGGGCTCGCCTTGATCTGCTCGAAGCTGGCATCGGCGAGACCGGCGGCCTGGGCGTTGCGCTGCGTCTGCAGCTTGGCGATCTCGACCGCGACATCGGCGCGGCTGGAGTAGCCGGCGATGCCCGTGGTGTGGCTGCTGATCAGCGGGATGGCCGGGTAGATGACCCAGTAGCCCAGGGCCCACACGATGGTGGCGTAGAAGGTCCAGAGCCACCAGCGCGGCAGCGGCGTGTTGAGCTCCTTGATGCCGTCCCATTCATGGCCGGTGGTCGCGGTGCCGGTGAGCTTGTCGATCTCCGGCTGGGTGTGAAGATGCTCGGCCATGGATCAATCCTCGTTGAGCGGAAGGGAGGCGGCGCGTTCGAAGCGGGCCTTGTTGCGCGGCCAGAAGGCGTAGGCGCAGACGCTCAGAAAGATGCCGATGAAGTAGAGCAGCCCGACGGATTGGGCGATGCCGGCGAGATAGGCGTACATGTTGGCCATCGGGCTCACCTCAGGTTGGCTTTGTTGTCGTAGAGCTTGAAGTCGACGAGCGTGCCTAGCACTTGCAGGTAGGCGATCAGCGCGTCGGCCTCGGTGACGCGCTTGGGATCACCGGCGAACGGCCTGATCTGCGCCTTGGGGTAGCGCTTCTCGACATTCGCCGCGCTCGCACTCTCCGGGTCCACCTGGGCGACAAGGTCGGCCTCGGCGTTCGCAATCATCTCGTCGGTGTAGGGCACGCCCGAGAGCCGATTCACCCGCATCTCGGTGGCGATGTCGGCGTACTTCAGTTCTGTCTGCGCCAGCCAGGGATAGCCCGGCATGATCGACTGCGGCACCACGGCGCGCGGGTCGTTCAGGTGGCGCAGCTGCCAGTCGTCGGAATACTTGCCGCCGACGCGGGCGAGGTCCGG
>JAIXZF010000449.1 GCA_027489835.1 Hyphomicrobiales bacterium | reverse complement strand
AGCGTGCGCCCCGTGGCGCGCCGGGACAGCTCCTTGGAGAGCTTGACGCGCTGCGCCTCGCCGCCCGACAGCGTCGTCGCCTGCTGGCCGACCTTGACGTAATCGAGCCCGACCCGCGCCAGCGTCTCCATCTTGTCGCGGATCGACGGCACGGCCTTGAACAGCTCCGCGGCCTCCTCCACGGTCATGTCGAGCACGTCGGCGATGGACCGGTCGCGGAACTTCACCTCCAGCGTCTCGCGGTCGTAGCGCTTGCCCTTGCAGACGTCGCAGGTGACGTACACGTCGGGCAGGAAGTGCATCTCGATCTTGATGACGCCGTCGCCCTGGCAGGCCTCGCAGCGTCCGCCCTTGACGTTGAACGAGAACCGGCCCGGCTGGTAGCCGCGCGCCTTGGCCTCGGGCAGCTGCGCGAACCATTCGCGCATCGGCGTGAAGGCGCCGGTGTAGGTCGCGGGGTTTGAGCGCGGCGTGCGGCCGATGGGCGACTGGTCGATGTCGATGACCTTGTCGAGATGCTCCAGCCCCTCGATCCGGTCGAACGGCGCCGGATGCTCGATCGAGCCGTTGAGCTTGCGCGCCACCGCCTTGTAGAGCGTGTCGATGACCAGCGTGGACTTGCCGCCGCCGGAGACGCCGGTGATGCAGGTGAATGTGCCGAGCGGAAGCTCTACCGTCACGTCCTTTAGGTTGTTGCCCCGCGCGCCGATGAGCTTGAGCACCCGGCCCTTCTGCGGCTTGCGGCGCTTGGCCGGCACGGGCACGGACAGCTCTCCGGTGAGGTACTTGCCCGTCAGCGAGGCAGGGTTGGCCATGATCTCGGCCGGCGTTCCCTTTGCCACGATCTGCCCGCCATGGATGCCGGCGCCGGGCCCGACATCGACCACGTAATCGGCCTGGAGCACCGCGTCCTCGTCATGCTCGACCACGATCACGGTGTTGCCGAGGTCGCGCAGCCTCCTCAGCGTGCCGAGCAGGCGCTCATTGTCGCGCTGGTGCAGGCCGATGGACGGCTCGTCCAGCACGTAGAGCACGCCCGTGAGGCCAGAGCCGATCTGCGAAGCCAGCCTGATGCGCTGGCTCTCGCCGCCGGATAGCGTGCCGGAGGATCGCGACAGCGTCAGGTATTCGAGGCCCACATCGAGCAGGAAGGTCAGCCGGTCGCGAATCTCCTTGAGGATGCGGACGGCGATCTCGTTCTGCTTGGTGTTGAGCTGGCCGGGCAGCGAGCCGAACCAGTCGAGCGCCTCGCGCACGGCGAACTGCGCCACCTCGCCCGCATGCTTGCCCGCGATCTTGACCGCCAGCGCCTCGGGCTTCAGCCGATAGCCGTTGCAGGCGGCGCACGGCGTCTCGCTCATGTAGCGGCTGATTTCCTCGCGCGCCCAGTCGGATTCGGTCTCGCGATAACGCCGCTCGAGATTGGTGATGACACCCTCGAAGGGCTTGTTGACCTCGTAGGAGCGCAACCCGTCATCATAGGCGAAGCGCACCGCCTCGGTGCCGCTGCCAAACAGGATGACGGCCCGCGCCTTTTCCGGCAGGTCACGCCAGGCCTTGTTCAGCGGAAAGCCGAAATGTTTCGACAAGGCCTGCAGCGTCTGACCGTAGTACGGCGAGGTCGACTTGGCCCAGGGCGCGATGGCGCCGGCCTTCAGCGTCGCGCTGTGGTCGGGCACCACCATGTCGGCGTCGATGCGCATCTCGTGGCCGAGCCCGTCGCAGGCCGGGCAGGCGCCGAACGGGTTGTTGAACGAGAACAGCCTCGGCTCGATCTCCGGAATGGTGAAGCCCGAGACCGGGCAGGCGAACTTCGAGGAGAAGATCACCGTCTTCGGCTCGCCCTTCTCGGTCTTCTCGTCGGCGAACTCGACCGTGGCCAGGCCCTCGGCCAGCTCCAGCGCCGTCTCGAAGCTCTCGGCAAGGCGCGCGGCAATGTCGGGCCTGACCACGATACGGTCCACCACCACGTCGATGTCGTGCTTGAGCTTCTTGTCGAGCGCCGGCGCGTCCGCGATCTCGTGGAACTGCCCGTCGATCTTGACGCGCTGGAAGCCGCGCTTCTGGAAGTCGGCCAGCTCCTTGCGGTATTCGCCCTTGCGCCCGCGCACCACGGGAGCGAGCAGGAAGAGTCGGGTCTTCTCGGGCAGCGCCAGCACCCGGTCCACCATCTGGCTCACGGTCTGGCTCTCGATCGGCAGGCCCGTCGCCGGCGAATAGGGAATGCCGACGCGCGCCCAGAGCAGGCGCATGTAGTCGTAGATTTCGGTGACGGTGGCGACCGTCGAGCGCGGGTTCTTCGAGGTGGTCTTCTGCTCGATGGAGATCGCCGGCGACAGCCCGTCGATCTGGTCGACATCGGGCTTCTGCATCATCTCCAGGAACTGGCGCGCATAGGCGGAGAGCGACTCGACATAGCGCCGCTGGCCTTCAGCGTAGATCGTGTCGAAGGCGAGCGAGGACTTGCCCGATCCGGACAGCCCCGTGAACACCACGAGCTTGTCGCGGGGGATCGTGAGGTCGACGTTCTTGAGATTGTGCTCGCGCGCGCCGCGCACGGTGATCACCCGGGCATTCGGGTCCGCGAGCCTGTTCTTCTCGAACAGGTCGTCAAGCGTGTTGGTCGCGCGCGCCATCGAGGCCTCGGAAGTGGATATCTTGCATGACTGGTTTCACGTCCATTTAGGGTCCAATGCCCGCCAAACCAACCGTCGTCCCGGTCACGATGCCGCAGGTCGGACCTGTGCCGCGCGCGGCCTGGCAGTCGGCCGCCGACGCCGGGGAACGCCGCCATTCCCCTGCCAACCGGCCAAGCCGCCGCTGCAGAAGCCCGAATCAAGGTTCTCCCCAGAAGCTTGCTGTGAACATATCAAGAACATCTTGATTTCCGCAAGGGCTGGCGCTTATCTGTGCCAAACGGGCTGCGGAGCGTTCGGCAGCGGGAGCGTCATCATGTCAGGCAGCGTCAACAAAGTCATTCTGGTCGGCAATCTGGGCAAGGACCCCGAGGTTCGCCGCATGCCCTCGGGCGATGCGGTCGTGTCGTTCTCCCTCGCGACGACGGAGAGCTGGCGCGACAAGGCGACTGGCGAGCGCAAGGACAAGACCGAGTGGCACGACGTGGTCATCTTCAACGAGAATCTCGGCAAGGTGGCCGAGAACTATCTGAAGAAGGGCTCGAAGGTTTACATCGAGGGCCAGCTCCAGACCCGCGAATGGGATGACCAGCAATCCGGCCAGAAGCGCCGCCGCACCGAGATCGTGCTGCAGCGTTTCCGCGGCGAGCTGACCCTGCTCGACAGCCGCAACCGCGGCGATGCCGGCGAGATGGGCGGCTCGGTCGAGGATCGCTCCGGCGGCGGCCAGTTCGGCCGGTCGAGCCCGATGGAGCGCAGGCCTGCCGCGCCCGCCAGCCGCGCCTCCAACCTGGACGACGACATCCCGTTCTGACGGGTTGCCTCGCCCTGCCCCGCCCTCGCTTCGCGGCACGGGCGCAACGCCAACCGGACATCGACGTTGGGCCTATCGCCAGCCAAGGTTTCGAACATCCAGCCGCTGATGGACTGGGTGGCCGTCGAAAGCCCCACGCGCCATGTGCCGGGGGTCAATGCCATGATGGATCTCGTGGCGGCGGACGTGGCCGGCCTGCCCGTGGGCATCCGGCGCATTGCTGGCCGCGACGGGTTGGGCGACACGCTGCTCCTGTCCGCCGGCCCGGACACCGCGGCGCCGACGATCCTCGTCATGTCGCATCTCGACACAGTCCACCCGGTCGGCACCAGCGCGCGGGACCTGACGGTCAGGGTGCAGGGCGACCGGCTGTACGGCCCCGGCGTGTACGACATGAAGGGCGGGGCCTGGCTGGCGCTGCAAGCCTTCAAGGCGGCTTCGACCGCGTCGCCGAGCAGGCCGCTGCGCTTCCTCTTCACCCCCGACGAGGAGATCGGCAGCCCCACGACGCGCGGCATCATCGAGGACGAGGCCCGCAAGGCCGGCCAGGTGCTGGTCACCGAGCCGGCCCGCGACGGCGGCCGCATCGTGACGGCGCGCAAGGGCGTCGGCCGATTCGAGGTCACCATCGAGGGCCGGCCGGCGCATTCCGGCTCGCGCCATCAGGATGGCCGCAGCGCCATCCGCGAGGCGGCGCGCCAGATCCTCGCCATCGAGGGCATGACCGATTATGCGCGCGGGATCACCGCAACGGTCGCGCTGATGACCGGAGGGACCGCGCCGAACGTCATCCCGCAGCATGCCTGGTTCACGGTCGATCTCAGGGTCAGGACCATGGCCGACGGCGAGGAGCTGGAGGCGCGGCT
>JAIXZF010000384.1 GCA_027489835.1 Hyphomicrobiales bacterium | reverse complement strand
CGGCCGGTCAGGGCGCTGTCCTTCGAGTTCACGACGATCCAGAAGGATGTGGCCGAGGCCTGCATCGAGCGGCTTCAGGATCTGGGCGACTACCGCTTCGACCTCGCGCTCGGCGAAAGCCAGGAGCTGACCTTCGAGCGTTTCGTCAGCGCCGACGAGATGATCATGCACCTGATGGCGCTGCCGCATGACGCCAACTCCGGCGATGTGTATGCGGTGTTGGCGTGACGTCGATCCAATCCCGTCATGACGATCACATGATGTTCTGACTGTTCGAGGCCCGCCATGCTGCGCTTGACCACCCTGATGCTCGCCACCGCCTTCAGCGCTTCGGCCTTCGCCGCGTCTCTGGATGCCGTTCCCGTGACGGTGACGAACGAGTCCGAGCCCGTGCTCTGCGCCGAGAAGGACAACGTCACCATCAAGGTCGCGAACCCCGAAGTGCGGCGCTTCCGCATCGAGGCCGCGCATCCGCCCTATATCGGCGGGCTGGTGAAGGACAATTGGGAGGCCGACTGGACCGCCTGCGACATGACGGGCGATCCGGTCTTCACCGCGCCGGTGCCGCCGCGGCGCGTCACCTTCTACGAGAGCATCGAATACTGGCTGGTGGGCTACACATTCCCGACCTTCTGGCGGCCCGCCGACACGACTTTCCGCGTGGGAGACCGTGTGGAGAAGGGCCTTCATCTCGTGCAGCTCTGGAAGCTCGGGCGCGACAAATCCTATGAGGTGCTCGTGGTCTATCCGCAGGATGGCTACTGGCGCGCTCGCCCGATGCCCCCCGCGCATCTGAGCTTCAACGCTTATGGCTCCTCCTTCCTGTTCGGGCCGATCGAGCAGGAAGGTCGGCCAGTCGTGAACATCAAGGAGATCGAGTTCGACCCCAAGACGCTCGAATTCAAAATGGCGTTCAAGGACGGCAATTCCGGCTCGATCAAGCTCGAGAGCGTGGACGAGAACCGGATGGTGCTCGACGCCGTGCTCGACAAGCCGGTGACCGGCGGCAAGGCCTTCGCCGCGCTGCGCTCGATGTACGTGACTGACTTCAACAACGACGTGTCGCGCGTGGCCGTGCGCGAGCCCGGCGCGCGGCGCTGGCGCGAGGAGCATGTGCTCGACTTCCAGAAGGCGCAGGCCACCGATGTCTGGATGGGGCGGCTGACCCACTCGCAGCACAACACCTCTTCGCCCGATCATGTCTTCAAGGGCTTCACCAAGGACCCGGTCAGGCCCGCCCCGGCCCCGGCGAAGAAGCCCTGAGCGGGGAACTTTGGCGCAAGCCATGAACACGCTGCCGCATCCGCTGCTTGTCGCCGACATCGGCGGCACCAATTGCCGCATCGGGATCGTGGACGCGCCCGGCCGCGCGCCCCGCACGATCCGCCGGCTCTCGACGCGCGACGAGCCAAGCTGCGAGGCCGCGCTCGGGGGCGCCATCGCCGCGGCCGGCGTTCGGCCGCGCGCGGCGGCGCTGGCCGTGGCAGGCCCGGTGATCGGGCTCGGCGCCGAGCTCACCAATGCCGGATGGAGCTTCGACGGGCCCTCGCTGATAGCCGCGCTCGGGCTGGAGCAGGGGCTGCTGCTCAACGATTTCGAGGCGCTGGCCGCCAGCCTTCCCGATCTCGGGCCTGCCGATCTCACTCCCGTCGGCGGCGGCACGCCCGCGCGGAACGGCGCGCGGCTCGTGCTCGGCCCAGGCACGGGCTTCGGCGCGGCGGCGCTGGTCGGGCGGGACGGGCGGTACGCCATCGCGCCGACCGAGGCGGGGCACATCGAGTTCGGACCGGCGCGCGAGGACGAGTTCGCCCTCTGGCCCTTCCTCGAGCGCGTCGACGGCCGCGTGACCGTGGAAAGCGTGCTGTCGGGCGCGGGCCTAGCCCGGCTCGACGCCGCGCTGCGACGGCGGGCCGAGGGCATACCCATCCATGTCGACGGCGCCGCCGTGGGCCGCGCCGCGGAGGCTGGCGATCCTGCGGCACGAGCCACGGTCAGGCTGTTCGGGCGCTTGCTCGGCCGCGTCGCGGGGGATCTGGCGCTGGCGCTCAAGGCCACGGGCGGCGTGTTCATCGCGGGTGGCATCGTGCCCAGGCTGATGCCGATGATGGACCTGGCCGAGTTGCGCTCTGCCTTCGCGGCCAAGCCTCCGATGCAGGCGCTGATGGCTGGCATCCCGCTCTCGGTCCTGACCGGACCCGACCCGGCCGAACGCGGCCTTGCGCGCGTCGCATGCGACCCGGCCGCCTACGGGCTTGAGGACAGGCTCTGGGCCTGAAACACTCACCCCGGGCAAGCACGTCAGCGGGGGAGATGCGCCATGCGGCTGAAGGACAAGGTGGCCATCGTCACCGGGGCGGGTCAGGGCTTCGGCCAGGGCATCGCCGAAACCTTCGCGCGCGAAGGGGCGAAGGTCGCGGTGCTTGACCTCGATCACGACAAGGCGCGCGAGGTGGCGCGCGGCATCGGGCGCAGGGCCTTCGCGATCAGGGCCGACGTCTCGAAGGCGCGCGATGTGACGCGGGCGGTCGAAGCCACCATCAAGCGCTTCGGTGACCTTGCGATCATCGTCAACAATGCCGGCATCAGCCACCGCAACAAGCCGATGCTGGAGGTGACGGAGGACGAATTCGACCGGGTCTTCGCGGTCAACGTGAAGTCGGTCTACCTGTTCGCGCAGGCCGCGGTGCCGCATCTGAGGGCGCGGGGCGGGGGCGTGATCTGCAACATCGGTTCGACCGCCGGCATAAGGCCGCGGCCGGGGCTGACCTGGTACAACGCGTCGAAGGGAGCGGTGAACCTCGTCTCGAAATCGATGGCTGTCGAGCTGGCGCCGGACCGCATCAGGGTGGTCGCGATCGCGCCCGTGGCGGGGGAGACGCCGCTTCTGGCAACCTTCATGGGGGAGGACACGCCCGAGAAGCGCGCCGCCTTCCGCGCCTCGATCCCGCTGGGACGGCTCTCGACGCCGCAGGACATCGCCAATGCCTGCGTCTTCGTGTGCTCCGACGAGGCGGCGATGGTGACGGGCGCGGTGCTCGAGGTCGATGGCGGGCGCTGCATCTAGCGCTTGACGAGATCGACCTCGGCCAGCTTTCCGACGCCGCCGGTCGGCATCGTCCCGCGCCGCTCGAGCGAGATCGGCGCGTCGCCCTCCGGGATGCTGAACAGGTGCCAGCTCGCCTGCTCGCCGTGGCCGCGCGGCCCCATCGAGCAGGAGGGCACGCCCACCACCGGCACGTCGGCGCGCTGGCCGGGAATCCTGGCGATGGACCAGCGGTGGTTGTGGCCGTGGATGACGAGGTCCGCGCCGGCAGCGCCAATCATCGCCTCGAACACCGGTGAATCGCGCAGTTCGCGTCCGCGCTGCGCGCCGCCGACATGCGGCGGATGGTGGATGAGGACCACGCGCCTGAGCCCGCGCTTGCCGGCATAATGCAGCAGCGCCTCGGCCTTGTCGGCCTGCTCCTGGCCGATGCGTCCCCACGCCATGACGGGCCCTGTCGGCACGGCCGAGGACAGGCCGATCAGCGCGACGTGGTCGCGGACCTTGAGCCAGGGATAATCGGACAGCCCCTCGTCGCTGCGGCACCAGGGCGCCATGGCCTCGCCAAGCGCAGCGAGGCTCGAGGGTACATAGGCGTCATGGTTGCCGGGCACGAAGCTGGCGCGCTCGCGCGGGCCGAGGCGCTCCATGAAGGCGACGGCGGTGGCGAATTCGCTCGGCAGGCCGATATGGGTCATGTCGCCGGTGCAGGCGATGTGGTCGGGCTGGTGGGCGGCGATGTCGGCGAGGATGCGGTCCAGCACCTGCATGTCGTGCACCACCCGGCGCGAACGCAGGTAATTGGCGTAGCCGGCCATCCGCTTGTTCAGGAGGTCGCGCGCCCTGACCTTCGGCAGAGGGTTGAGGTGCGGATCGGACAGATGGGCCAGCGTGAACGGCACAGCAAAAACCCCGGCTCTCACCGGGGCTACATCGTCGCGCCCGGAGTGGTCCGGGCTTGGCCTGTCAGCGGCGGCGCGTCAAGCGCCGGGGCGTCAACGGCAGCAGTCGGGCATCAGGGCCGATACGATCTGCGGATCGCGAAGCGTCAGCGCAGGGCGCCAGACATAGGCCCGGGGAGCCGTGAACAACGAAATCAGCGAAGCGAGAAACATCGGAACGGACCTTTGTGAAACGACGGCGCGCCCTTGCGTGCCCTCTGAAAGACGCGTGTAATCCCGCTTTGTGGTGCAAAAACGGCATGCCACAATTTCGTAAAGGATTTGTCATGCATGAGGCGCATGACGACGCAGCGGAACATCGATCCGGATGGCTGGCTTTCCGGCCGCTGCGCTGGCTCCTCCACAGGTTCTTCCTGCTCACCCGCGCCATGACGCTGGGCGTCCGCGCCATCGTGCTCGACGATGAGGAGCAGGTGCTGCTGGTGAAGCACACCTACATCTCCGGCTGGCACCTCCCGGGCGGCGGCGTCGAGATCGGGGAGACGCTGCTGGACGCACTCGCCAAGGAACTGCGCGAGGAAGCCGGGCTGATGCCCATCGGCCTGCCGCGGCTGCACGGCGTGTTCCTGAACCGCGCTCTCGGCCGGCGCGACCATGTCGCGGTCTTCGTCGTCGAGGACTTCCAATGGGGCGGGCCGCCGAAGCCCGGCCGGGAGATCGCTGAGGCGGCCTTCTTTCCCCTGGCGCGTCTGCCCGAGGGCGTCACCGAGCCGACGCGGCGGCGGCTCGCCGAGGCGCTGGAGGATGGCGTCGTCAGCCCGTTCTGGTGAGCGCGGCCGCCATGGACCGGGGCCGGACCGCGTGCTAAGGCCGCGCCGCCCCAGCCATGTCCACGCTCTCCTTCGTTATCCGACCCGAATCGCCGCTCGACGAGGACGCCATCGAGCGGCTGCACGACCGCGCCTTCGGTCCGGGACGCTATGCCCGCACCGCGTTCAGGCTGCGAGAAGGCGGAGGCGCGGCGACGCCCGAGTTCTGCTTTTCCGCGCTGGTCGGCACGCTGCTGGTCGGATCGATCAGGCTGTCGCCGGTCATGGCGGGGGCCGCGCCGGCGCTGATCCTCGGACCGCTCACCGTCGATCCGTCCTTCGAGAATGTCGGCATCGGTTCGGCGCTGATGCGGCGGGCGCTGGAGAGCGCCACGTCAGGAGGCGAAACGCTCGTCCTGCTCGTGGGCGACGAGCCCTATTACCGGCGCTTCGGCTTCGCCCGCGTCCCGGATGGGCAGCTGGCTTTGCCTGGTCCGGTGAACCCCGCGCGCTTTCTCGCCGCCGAACTGGCGCCCGGCGCACTGGCCGGCGCGAAGGGCATGGTCAGGCCAAGGCGCTGATTGCCGGCAGACCGGGCAGCGTGTTCAGCCCTGGCGGCGACGCAGGCCGCGCCCGCCGCCTTCGCCCAGCCAGCCCGCCAGCAGCACGCCGAGCAGGAGCGCAAGGCCGCCGAGACCGAGGAAGACCGGCATCAGCGACACGCCGCGCACGATGCCGGAATCGCTGATGCGCAGGCCGATCCAGTCGCCGCCGGCCAGTCGGCCGCCTGCCCGCACGGGCGTGACGCGCGGCAGGTCGACATCGGAACCGGTCTCCCGGCCGATGCGGCGGGAGGAGCCCGAAAGGCTCTCGGCCACGGGCCTGAGCCGGCCGGCGTCGCTGAGAACATCGGTGAACTCGCGCGGGTTGTCGCTGCCGACGCTGACGAAGGCCACGAGCTGGTCCGACTGCAGCCTGTGCAGGCCCAGCTCGGTCGCCTGCAGGCGGGCGGCGAACAGGCCTGGCTTGTCGGCGCCAAGCGGCAGCACGCGCGCCGCGCCGGAGGGGCTGGTGATGGTCACCGCGCCGGGGGCGTCGCCCAGGGTCTGCCGCTCGATGTCGATGGTGCGGCCGCGGGCCGAGGCGCGCAGGGCCTCCTCCTCGAGGCTCGGCTCCTTCATCAGCCAATGGCCGAGACGGCGCAGCAGGTCGATGTGCGGGCCGCCCTCGCG
>JAIXZF010000136.1 GCA_027489835.1 Hyphomicrobiales bacterium | reverse complement strand
GGCATATCCTTCAAGGTGTAGGCCCAGCTATCAAGCGTCGCCTCCGCCTCCTCCAGCGCCCGTACCGTCCAGTCGATCGGCTGGCGGTAATGCGTCTTGAGCATCGCGAGGCGCAGCACCTCGCCGGGCCAGCTTCGACCGCCGAACTTGTCTGTGTTGAGCAGCTCGTTGATCGTCACGAAGTTGCCCTCGGACTTGCTCATCTTCCGGCCTTCGACCTGCAAGAAGCCGTTGTGCATCCAGACCGACACCATCTTGTCCACGCCGAAGGCGCAGCAGCTCTGCGCGATCTCGTTCTCGTGGTGCGGAAAGACGAGGTCGATGCCGCCGCCGTGGATGTCGAACCGCTCGCCCAGCAGCGCGCCGGCCATGGCCGAGCATTCGATGTGCCAGCCGGGGCGGCCGAAGCCCCACGGGCTGTCCCAGCCCGGCTCGGTCTCCGGGTTCGAGGGCTTCCACAGCACGAAATCCATCGGATCGCGCTTGTAGGGCGCGACGTCGACGCGGGCGCCGGCCAGCATGTCGTCGAAATTGCGCTTCGAGAGCGAGCCGTATTTCGGCACGCCGGGCAGCGCGTCCATCGCCGAGGGCGAGAACAGCACATGGCCTTCCGCCTCATAGGCGACGCCACGCTCGACCAGCTTCTCGACGATCCGAACCATGTCGGTGGCCTGCTCGCCATTGGCGACGAAGTCGGTGGCCCGCGGCGTGTGGGTGGGTTCCAGCACGTTCAACGCCTTCAGGTCGGCGTTGAACTGGGCCACCGTGCCCTCGGTCAGCTCGCGCATCTCGGCCAGCAGCGGGCGCTTGCGGCTCCAGCGCTCGAAAGCGCGCTGGTTGATCTTGTCGTCCACGTCCGTGATGTTGCGCGCGTAGGTGACGTGCTTCTCGCCGTAGATGTGCCGCAGCAGTCGGAACAGCACGTCAAACACGATCATCGGGCGCGCATTGCCGATATGGGCGAAGTCGTAGACCGTCGGGCCGCAGACATACATCCGCACATTCGCCGGATCGAGGGGCGCGAAGGCCTCCTTGGTCCGCGTCAGCGTGTTGTAGAGCGTCAGGCTCGGGCGCGAGTGCGTCGCATCGGGCATGGGCGTGATCCGTCTGGCCGCCGGCCGGATCGCGTGTCTTGCATCTTCAGGTGAAGGGACGAGACGGCGCCAGCCAGCTTTTCAGCTAGCTGCAAATGAGGCAAATCGCGAGGGCGAAAAGCGGGCTCGTCATCATCCGCATCTCTTGCCTTCCGGCGCGGTCCGGGTCAAGAGGCAGCCCCCGCGCGCAACGTAAGCGATCATCGTTTCTGGCGGCTTTCACCTTTTCTTAAGCATCGAAGCCCACCTTGGCAGCATTGAGCGCTGCTCACGGAGCCCTGATCCTATGCGCCGCGTCGTCCTGTCCCTCGCCACCGCGCTGATCGTGGCCGGCGCCGTCTCGTTCTCGGTCGTGCCGAACACCGCGACGCGGGCCGCCAAGGGCGAGCAGAGCGTCTTCCTCCTGCCCCCCACGGATGGCTACGGCATCGCCGAGTGCCTGACCGGCGACCGCGAATGCGGCAAGATCGTCGCCAATGCCTGGTGCGAGGCCAAGGGCTTCGCCCGCGCGGCCTCCTACGGCGCCGCCTCCCCCACCGAGATCACGGGCTCGGTCGCGGGCCGCGCCAGCGACGCCTCCAAGGAGCCGCCGCTGGTCATCACCTGCGCCGAATAAGGTCAGGCCTCAGCGGCTGACCCACTCGGCGCATTTGGGCGCAGGCTCGGCCGTGCCCCAGGGCATGATCGGCACCGACGAGGTCGAGTTCTTCGGCGAGCCGTCGATCAGCTTGTCTGAATAGACCATGTAGATCAGCACGTTGCGCTTCACGTCGCAGCCGCGCACGATCTGCATGCGCTTCCAGATTAGGGAGCGGCGCTCGCGGAACACGACCTCGCCCTGCTCGAACTTGGCCTTGAACTTGATGGGTCCGATCTGCCGGCAGGCCAGCGAGATGTCCGACACCTCCTCCGCCACGCCGAACATGCCGGCCACGCCGCCGCGCTCGGGCGTGGTGTAATGGCAGGCCACGCCGTCCACGGCCGGGTCGTCCACGCCATAGACCGCGAGCTTGTCGTCGGGCGTCAGCATCTTCCACACCGTGGACTTCTTGAAGATCAGGTCCGGATCGCCGCCGGACTGGGCCTGCGGCGCGGTCGTGGCGCCGGAGACGAGCGCGAGGGCCGACAGGCAGGCGATGAGGGTGCGGCGCATGGTTGGGTGCCTCCTTGGATGCGCTTCCAACATGGTGAACCCCACGGCCGATTTGAAGGGCGCGCATCCTCGCCTCCGCTTCACGTTTCGTGCTTCACCCCGGCCGCCTGGCCCGATATGCTCCGCGCAAAGACTGGGAGGAAAAGCCATGAAACGCCGTGATTTTCTCAAGACGGGGGCGCTCGCCGCCGCCGGTTCAGCCGCCATCGCCGCGCCGGCGATCGCGCAGTCCATGCCCGAGGTGAAGTGGCGGCTGACGTCCAGCTTCCCGCGCTCGCTCGACACCATCTTCGGCACCGCGCAGACGCTGGCGAAATACATGGCGGAGGCGACCGACAACCGCTTCCAGATCCAGACCTTTTCGGCCGGCGAGATCGTGCCGGGCCTTCAGGCGCTGGATGCGGTGTCGAACGGCTCGGTGGAGTGCGCGCACACGCCGACCTATTTCTACGTGGGCAAGGACCCGGTGCTGGGCTTCGGCACGGGCGTGCCGTTCGGGCTCAACGCGCGGCAGCAGCATTCCTGGTGGCATTTCGGCGGCGGCGAGAAACTGATCAACGAGAGCCTCGCCAAGTTCAACGCCTACTCGATCCCGGCCGGCAATTCCGGCTGCCAGATGGGCGGCTTCTTCCGCAAGGAATTGCAGTCACCCGCCGACCTCAACGGCCTCAAGTTCCGCATCGGCGGCATGGGCGGGCAGGTGCTGGCCAAGCTCGGCGTCGTGCCGCAGCAGATCGCGGCGGGTGACGTCTACCCGGCGCTGGAACGCGGCACCATTGATGCCGCCGAATTCGTTGGCCCCTATGACGACGAGAAGCTCGGCTTCGCCCGTGTCGCCAAATACTACTACTATCCCGGCTGGTGGGAGGGCGGCGCGATGCTGCATCTCGTCATCAACCAGGGCGAATGGAACAAGCTGCCCAAGCACTACCAGGCCATCCTCAGCCAGGCCTGCGAGGCGGCGAACAACTGGATGCTGGCGAAGTACGACGCGGTGAACCCGCCCGCCCTGCGCCGGCTTGTGGCGGCCGGCACCGAGCTCAGGCCCTTCCCGCAGTCGATCATGGAGGCCTCGCTCAAGGCCGCCAACGAGTACTACACCGAGATCGCCGGCAAGAACGAGGCGTTCAAGCGCACGCTCGACTCGATGACGGCGTTCCGGGGCGAGAGCCTGCTCTGGTGGCAGGTAGGCGAGTTGTCCTACGACGCCTTCATGGCGCGCACGCGCGGCAGGGCCTGAAGCCCGCGCCGGGCCGAGGCGAGATGGACGACGCCGCGCAGCCGCCGGACCTCGCCGAGGCCCGGCTGAAGCTGGAGCGCTTCCTGCCGTACCGCCTCGTCGTGGCCGCAACGCTGGCCAGCCGCGCGCTGGCCCGCATCTACAGCCGCCATTTCGGGATCGGCATCCCGGAATGGCGGGTCATCGCCATGCTCGGACAGTTCGACCGGCTGACCGCGCGGGACGTGGGCGAATTGTCCCACATGCACAAGACCAAGGTCTCGCGCGCCGTGGGCGAACTGGTCGAACGCGGGCTGATCGAGAAGACGCCCAACCGCGACGACAGGCGCGAGGCCTTCCTCGCCCTCAGCGCTCCCGGCCGCCGCATCTACGAGCAGGTCGTGCCGATGGCGCTCGGCTTCGAGCGGCAGTTGCTCGACGACATACCGGCCGCCGAGATGCAGGCCTTCGAGCGCGTCCTGTCGACGCTGACGGAACGCGTGAGGGTACTTTCGGCCGGATTCGCGCCCAAGGACGACTAGGTTTTTTTGGGGGCCACGGGCCGAACATACTTCCGTCCCGTTTACCTTCTGCTAGTGGTGAAGCCGCCAGCATCGCCCGGCGGTGTTGTCGAATCGATTTTGCGCGGCGCCTGATGATCCTCACATTCCGTCCGCTGGCCGTTGCGCTGGCCGCCATGCTTGGCTTGCCCGCGCTGGCGCTCGCCCAGACGCCGCAATGCGACGCATGGCGGGGCGAACTGGCCTCCATCGAGCGGGGCGGCAACAGCCCGCAAGGTCAGGCGGCCGTGCGCATCGGGGCCGAGCTTGGCCGGCTGCAGGCGGCCTATGCTGGCCTGCAATGCGACGGCAACTGGGTATTCCAGGCGCCTCCCCCGCAATGCGGCGCCATCCGCGCGCAGATGGGCCAACTTCGGACGCAGCTCCAGCAGCAGGGCGGCGGCGGGCTCGAGAACCGCAGGCGCGCGTTGCAGGCAGCGATCAGCGACAATTGCCGGCCCGGCGTCTACCGCACCGATCCGGTTGCGCCACAGGCCCCGCAGCAGCCCCGCACGCTGTTCGAGGCGCTGTTCGGCGTGCCGGAACGGCCGCAGGCGCCGGGGCTGCAGGAGGTCGACCCCTTCAACCCGGACGAGCCGCGCGAGCAGAGCTGGGGCTCGGGCCGGCCAGTCTGCGTGCGCACCTGCGACGGCTTCTTCTTTCCGCTGGCGACGAGCCCGAACGGCCCCTCCGGCCAGACGGAGATGTGCCAGGCGCTGTGCCCCGCCGCCGAGACGGAAGTGTTCTACATGGGCGGAGACGGCAACATCGAGAACGCCACGCGCCGGGGCGGCGGCGGCTATGCCAGTTTGCCGAACGCGGGCAAGTATCTGCGCCAGTTCGACGGCTCGTGCTCCTGCCGCCGGCAGGGGCAGAGCTGGGCGCAGGCCTTGGCCGAGGCCGAGGACATGCTGGAGCGCCGGCGCGGCGACGTGATTGTCACCGAAAAGCGCGCGGAGGAGCTGTCCAGGCCGCGCACCGCCGCCGAAACGCCTCGCAACCGCCGCGAGGAGGAACGTCTGCGCCGGCAGCAGGCGACGGCGCCGACCGCGCCGGCTTCCGACGTCGCAGCGGAAGCCGCAGCGGCTGCCGCGCTCGAGGCCGCGGGCCGCAGCGCGCCCACGGCCAGCACGGACTCGTCCGGCATCGGGCCGCGCAACCTTGGCGCCGGCACGGTGGGCGCCAATCAGGGCGAGAGGCGGGAAATCGTCAACGCCGCGGGAGAGAAGCGCACGGTGCGCATCGTGGCCCCGGCGATCACGCCCGGCATCCAGTAGCCGTCAGGCTTTTTCTCCCCTCAGCCTGCGCGCGATCCGGTCGCGGCCCATCAGCGGCAGCAGGGGTCCGAGTTCCGGGCCATGGTCGAGGCCAGTGAGCGCCCGCCGCAGTGGCATGAACAGCGCCTTGCCCTTGGCCCCGGTCGTGGCCTTGACGGCGTCGGTCCACAATTTCCAGGTGCCGGCATCACAGTTGCCCTCGGGCAGCGAGGCCAGCGCGGCGGCGAGAAAGTCGCGGTCCTCCACGACAGGCTCGACCTCCCCGGCCACGATGCGCCACCATCCTTCGACGTCCGATAAACGGGCGAGATTGCCGCGGATCGCCAGCCAGAAGGCCTCGCCGCCGCCTATGCCCAGCGCCGCCAGCCGCGGCGCGGCGGCCTCCCACGGCATCTGTTGGACCACACGCGCATTGAGATGCTCAAGCTCGGCCTCGTCGAAGCGCGCCGGAGCGCGTGAGACATGGGCGAGGTCGACGAGCCCAGCCAGTTCGTCAAGGCTATCGACCGGCCTCACCGCATCCGCCGAGCCGACAAGCACTGCCAGCGCGGCGACCGCAAGCGGCTCCATGCCGGCGTCGCGCAGCGAAGCGAGCGACAAATGGCCGAGGCGCTTGGACAGCCCCTCCCCGCTCGCCGTGGTCAACAGGTTGTGGTGCCCGAAGACCGGCGCCGTGCCGCCCAGCGCCTCGATGATCTGGATCTGGACCGCGGTGTTGGTGACGTGGTCCTCGCCCCGGATGACGTGGGTGATGCCCATGTCGAGGTCATCCACCACCGAAGGCAGGGTGTAGAGATAGCCGCCGTCAGCCCGGATCAGCACGGGGTCGGACAGCGAGGCGCAATCGACATGGGCGTCGCCGCGCACCAGATCGGTCCAGGCCACCTGACGCGGTTCGAGCAGGAAGCGCCAGTGCGGCGCGCGGCCCTCGGCGGCATGAGCGGCGCGCTCGGCGTCGGTGAGCCGGAGGCCGGCGCGGTCATAGATCGGCGGCAGGCCACGGGCAAGCTGGCGCTTCCGGCGGCGGTCGAGTTCGTCGGGCGTCTCGTAGCAGGCGTAGAGCCGACCTGAAGCCCTCAGCCGATCGCTGGCGGCGTCGTAGAGCGCGGTGCGGTCCGACTGCCGGAAGACGGCATGCGGCGCGACGCCGAGCCAGCCGAGATCCTCGGCTATGCCTTCGGCAAAGGCCTGCGTGGACCGCTCCTTGTCGGTATCGTCAAAGCGCAGGATGAAGCGCCCGCCATGCCGGAGCGCGAACAGCCAGTTGAACAGCGCAGGCCGGGCATTGCCGATGTGCAGCCGGCCGGTGGGAGACGGGGCGAAGCGGACGGTCGGTGCAGGGATCAGAGCCATGACTGCGCAGTTATGGCCTTGCGCCATCGCTGGCAATGCCGATCACGCCACCGCGGCCTCGCCATCGGCAAAGCGGGCGCAGAGCCAGTCGACGACGGGGTCGGGAGCAGGCAGGCGCGGCCGGACCAGCACGACCCGAAAGCTTCCCAGCGGCATCGGCGGATCGAACACCTCGAGGCCGAACAAGCGGGCCGACTGCCCGGCGAGCGACAGCGGGACGGTCACGGAGGCGTCGGTCGAGCTGGCTAGCGCCATCGCGGACAGGAAGTTCGGGATGGATGCGGCGACGCGGCGGGACATGCCCTGTGCCGCCAATGCGACGTCGACCGCGCCCGTGAGGTCGCCAGCGGCGGACACGACGAGGTGGTCGTGCCGAAGCCAGGCCTCGAGGGACATGCCTTCGGCGAAGCCCGGATGCCCTTGCCGGGCCACGACGGCGAAGCTGTCGGTCCGCAAGGGCTGCGCGATCATGCCGGGCGGGGCGGGCTCGTAGACGCCGATCGCGATGTCCGCGTCCCCCCGACGCAGCGCCTTCAGGCTTTCGTCCCGGCCGGCGCTGCGGAAGGCGAGCCTGACGCCGGGGGCTTCGCGCGCGAGCATCGGCAGCAGCTTCGGCGCGACCAGCCCGATCGAGGCGTCGAGAGCTAGGACCTGGACGACGCGCTCGGCACGGGCGGGGTCGAAGCCATGCGCCTCGTGCAGGAGCTGCCGCATGGCCGCCAGCGCCCTTGCCATCGCTGGCGCGATGAGATGGGCGCGCGGCGTCGGCTCCACGCCCTGCTGGCGGCGCAGGAACAGCGGATCGCCGAAAATGTCACGAAGGCGGCCGAGCGCGTGGCTGATCGCCGACTGGGTGAGCCCGAGCTGTGCGGCCGTGACGGTGAGCTTGCCGCTCCGCATGACCGATTCGAAGACCAGCAAAAGCCCGGAGTCCAACCGCCTTAACTGAATGTCATCGATATCTGACATGCCTTCTATTCAGTATCGTTCATGCCTGAAGTCAAGCAATGTCATGGCCTGCGACGGCATCGGGCCGCCGAAAGAGGACGACGGACATGACGATTTTGGTGAGCAATGCGAACGGCAAGGCCGGAGGCGAAGTGGCGCTGGCGCTGATCGCGGCCGGTGAGAAGGTCCGGATCGGCGCGCGGGACGTGGCAGCCGCGCAGGCGCGGTTTCCGTCCGCCGAGATCGTCCCGTTCGACGTGACGAAGCCCGAAACCCTGGCCGCCGCCGTGCAGGGCGTCCGCGCGGTCCTCAGCGCCCTGCCGTACGAGGTGCTGCCAGCCGGCGAGACGGCGCTGATCGACGCCGCCCGGGCCGCGGGCGTCCGGCGCTTCGTCAAGGTGTCGGCGATGGGCGTCGATGCCAATCCGTCCTCGCCGCACATGGTGGCCGAGGCCGCGCTGGCGAGGAGCGGGCTCGAATGGACGGTGCTGCGCCCCAACTTCTTCATGCAGAACTATTCGCAGCTCTCGGCCGCCGCCGTGCGGGCGGGGACGCTCCACGAGCCGGCTGACAACGGCGCCAGCAGCTTCGTCGACGTGCGCGACATCGCCGACGTTACCGTCGCGGCGCTGCTTCAGGACGGGCATCAGGGCAGGATCTACACGCTGACGGGGCCTGCAGCACTGACGCGCGGCGAGATCGCCGCCATCCTCAGCAACGTCGTCGGCCATCCCGTCGCCTATGTCGCTGTCGATGACGCCGCGCTGCGGGCCGCGATGAAGGGGGCCGCTCCCACGCTGATCGAGCTGATGTCCGCACTCTACGGCTTCGTTCGCGCCGGATGGACGGCGACCGTGACGCGGGATGTCGAGGACGTGCTCGGCCGACCGGCGCGGAGCTTCGAGACCTTCGCACGCGATCACGCGGCGGCCTGGCGCGACGCTGCCTGATCTCGCCTCTTACACGGTGAGCTTCCATGGCCGCGGGACGTGGCGCGCCCTTCAGCCGCTGCCCAGACCCAGCCTGCGGCTGCCGAAGCCCTCCAGCCGCGCGGCCTCCCGGTCGCGCGCGCGCTTCAGCAGGAAGCGGAAGACGCCGAACAGCAGCGCAAAATGGACGCCCATGATGACGGCGAAGCCGAGGAAGCGCGAACGGGGATCGAGCTTCAGTCCGGGCGTATCGAGGAAGACGCCCGGCTGGCCCACCCGGCTGGAGACGATGACGACGGGCAGCCTCTGTCCGATGGACACCGCCTCATACTGCTCGCTCAAGACCGGCAGGCGCAGCAACTCGCCGCGGTGCCGGATGTAGAGGGTCGGCATCCGGGAGCGGCGCGAGCCGGACATGCGCTTGTCGACGACGGTCTCGGCCGCGAAAACGCGCGTGCCGTAGAGCCCATTCGCCCGCAGCGCCTCGTCTCCGACGATGCAGGACAGCCCGCCCAGCACCAGCAGCGCGAAGGCGAGGCTGGCAACGGGGTTCACGCGGCTCGCGTCGCTTTCGGGACGGGTGAAGAACATCGGCTCGATTGCCCTGATCCAGAGGGCAAGCCTGCGGCAGTAGCGGTTAGGACGGCGTTCCCGCCGGGCGGCGCATCATCCGGTTTTCCGGCGGAGGGTGAAGGCGGCGTGAATCTCAGGCGGCGCGGCGTGGCAGAAGCGGGGTCAGCAGCCCGACCACTGCCGCGACGACGGCGCCCAGCACAAGGCCGAGAAGGCCGGATATCGCCGCGCCCACCAGCCAGGCGATGAAGCCCTGCGCGAAACCAAGCGCGAGCGACGCCGCCTGCCCGGTCGCCTCCAGCGCATGCTCGGGCCCGGCGAAGCCGAGCATCGCCGCGCCATGGAGGATGATCCCGCCGCCGACCCAGAGCATCGCCGCGGTGCCGACGAGGCTGAGGACCTTCAGAAACGGCGGCATCGCCTTGACCAACCCGCGCCCCAGCGCCCGCGTCAAGGCAAGCCGGCCGGCCCGCGCCATGACGATTCCGGCATCGTCGGCCTTCACGATCAGGGCGACGGCGCCGTAGACCAGCAGCGTGATGCCAATGCCGACAGCTGCCAGCACGACTGCCTGCATGGCGAAGGATTGCCCGGGAACGCTCGCCAGCGTGATCGCCATGATCTCGGCCGACAGGATCATGTCGGTGCGGATGGCGCCGTTGACCTTGGAGGCCTCCAGCGCCTCGGGGCTGCTCGCCTCACTGGCCTGAAGTCCTGGCTCGTCATGATGGCCAGCCACGAGCTCGTGGACCTTCTCATAGCCCTCGAAGCAGAGAAACAGCCCGCCCGCCATCAGCAGCGGCGTGATCGCCCATGGCGCGAACAGGCTGAGCGCGAGCGCTGCGGGCAGCAGGAAGACGAGCTTGTTGCGCAGCGAGCCCAGCGCGATCTTGGCGACGATCGGCAGCTCGCGATCGGCGGCGAAGCCGACGACGTAGCGGGGCGTGACGGCCGCGTCGTCGATGACGATGCCCGCCGCCTTGACGCCGGCCTTCGCCGCCTGCGCCGCGACATCATCGAGAGAAGCGGCGGCGACCTTGGCGATGGCGGCGACATCATCCAGAAGCGCAATCAGCCCACCGCTCATCCCAGCCGCCTTCCGGCGCCGCGCGCCTCAGAAATCCACAACGTCGAGCCGCGCCGCGCCCTGCGGGGCCGGGCCTGCCCCGCTCGGAGCATAGGGGCCTTCGCCTGAATCGCGGAAGCGGTTGACGATGGGGTAACGCCGGTCGCGGCCAAAAGATCGCTTGGTCACCTTCACGCCCGGAGCGGATTGCCTGCGCTTGTATTCGGCGAGGTAAAGCAGCCGCTCGACCTTCTTCACCAGCTCGAGCGCATGGCCGCGCGCGACGATCTCGCTGACGCGCATCTCCTGCTCGACGAGGCAGTTCAGCACGTCGTCCAGCACGTCGTAGGGCGGCAGCGAATCCTGGTCCTTCTGGTTCTCGCGCAACTCGGCGGTGGGCGCCTTGACGATGATGTTGACGGGGATGACCTCGCCGTCGGGCCCGAGCGAGCCTTGGGGGCGCCAGCGGTTGCGCAGGGCGCTTAGCCGGTAGACCTCCATCTTGTAGAGGTCCTTGATCGGGTTGAAGCCGCCGTTCATGTCGCCGTAGAGCGTGCAGTAGCCGACCGACATCTCGGATTTGTTGCCGGTGGTGATGACCATCGGACCAAACTTGTTCGACACGGACATCAGGATCGTGCCGCGCGCGCGGCTCTGCAGGTTTTCCTCGGTGATGTCGGGCTGCCGGCCTTCGAAGAGCGGGGCCAGCACCGCCTCGAAGCCGGCGACGACCGGCTCGATCGGCACGATCTCGTACCGCACGCCGAGGGCCCCCGCGCAGGCGAAGGCGTCCTTCAGGCTGTCCTCGGAGGTGTAGCGGTAGGGCATCATCAGGCAGCGGACGCGGTCAGGCCCCAGCGCGTCCACGGCCATGGCGGCGCAGATGGCCGAGTCGATGCCGCCCGACAGGCCGAGCACCACGCTCCTGAAGCCGTTCTTGTCGACATAGTCCTTCAGGCCAAGGACGCAGGCGGCGTAATCGGCCTCATCCTCCTCCTCGACAGTGGCCAGCGGCGTCGGCGCGCATCGCCAGCCACCGGGCTGGCGAGTCCATTCGGTGACGGCAATCGCCTCGCGGAAGGCGTGAAGCTGCACCGCCAGCGTCGAATCCGCGTTCAGCACGAAGGACGCGCCGTCGAAGACCAGCTCGTCCTGCCCGCCGACCTGGTTGAGATAGGCGAGCGGCAGCGCGCTCTCGACCACGCGCGGCACGGCGACAGCCATGCGCTCGTCGCGAACCCCGCGCCGATAGGGCGAGCCATTGGGAGACAGCAGGATTTCGGCGCCGGTCTCGGCCAGGCACTCCACGACCTCGACATCCCAGATGTCCTCGCAGATCGGCAAGCCGATGCGCACGCCCCTGACGGTGACGGGACCCGGAAGCGGTCCGGGCTCGAACACTCGCTTTTCGTCGAAGACGCCGTAGTTCGGCAGATCGACCTTGAAGCGGACGGACTGGATGCGGCCCGCATCGAGCACGGCGTAGGCGTTGTAGAGCTTGCCGCCTTCGCGCCAGGGCAGGCCGACGAGCATGGCCGGGCCACCATCGGCGGTCGCGGCCGCCATCTCGTCGCAGGCCTTCCGGCAGGCGTCCTGAAAGGCAGGCTTGAGCACGAGATCTTCCGGCGGATAGGCCGACAGGAAGAGTTCGGGCAGCATCACGATGTCCGCCCCCGCCCTTGTGGCCTCGGCGCGGGCGGCCAAGGCTTTGGCCGCGTTGCCGGTGGGATCGCCGACGATCGGGTTGAGCTGGGCAAGGGCGATGCGGAGGCGGTCGATCATCCTCCGGATTTAGCGCTCCCCGACCGCATGGGCAACAATGCGGCCGGCATGGCTGCCGGCCGCCTCATGACGCCAGATCGGAGCTGCCGTTCAGTTACAGACGCGCACGCGCCGGAATTCGTACGTCCAGCTGTCGAGCCAGACCTTCTCGCGGCGGATCTCGCAGACGATGGGCGGCTCCTCGTAGACCACGGGGGGGCGGGCGTAATAGGCGGGGGCCGGCTCGTAGGGAGGCGGCGGCGCGTAACGGTAGGCCGGAGCGGGAGCGGCCAGCGCCCCGCCTGCGATGGCGCCGAGGGCGAGGCCGCCGATGACGCCGGCTGCGACCGCTCCGCCATCGTAGCGATGGCCGCGGCGCCAGTCGGCGCTGGCCTGCGTCGAGGTGAGGCCGACGCCTGCAGCGACGATGGCGGCGGACAGAAGACCGATGCGGTTGATCCGCGGCATGATGCACTCCTTCACGGCAGTCCGCCCCCCAAGGCTTGTCCGCATCATGCGCCCGAGAGGCTGACTTTTTCCTGAATGAACTGTGGCGGAGGCGCGTTCGGGCGACATTGCGGCGTTAACGCGGCATTAGGACGTCGTTTACCGGGCATTAGGGTTACTGAGGGATAAACGCTCCATCGGCTGCCGAAGCCGGTTTGCGTGGAGCGATTCGATGCGTGTTCGTACTTTCGCACTGGCGGCCCTGGCCGCGGCTGGCACGCTGCCAGCCCTTGCAGCGGACTACCCGGTGCTCCGCGGCACGACCTCGCCGACGCTGCCGCCCATCCCCGAGCTGGCGCCCCTGCCCGCGGCCGACTGGAACGGCTACTACATCGGCGGCCTCGCCTCGATGGGTTCGTTCGCGATCGACCCCAGGACGGGCTCTTCAGACCTCGCGGCCCGGGTTTTGCGCAACACCACCATCGAGACCCAGTACAACGCCTCTCGTCTCATCCAGCCCGCGCCCTTCAGCCTG
>JAIXZF010000304.1 GCA_027489835.1 Hyphomicrobiales bacterium | reverse complement strand
TCGGAGGTGCGGGCATGCGCCTCCATGCCCTCCAGCCGCGAGATGCGGGCCGAGACGGGGGCCACCAGCGTGCAGGCCTCGCGCGTCATCTTCTGCCAGGTCAGCGGCTTGAGGAATTTGTGGACCGACAGCCCGGCGGAATAGCGAGCGGCGAATTTGGTCGGGAGGATGTGGTTCGGCCCGGACACCTTGTCGCCGAAGGCCACATTGGTTTCCTCGCCGAGGAAGAGCGAGCCGTAATTGGTCAGGTTCTGATGCCACCAGTCGAGCTCGGCGCAATGCACCTCAAGATGCTCGCAGGCATAGCGGTCCGATACGCTGACCATCTCGTCGGGCGTGCCGCACAGCACGACCTCGCCATAATCGCGCCAGGCGGCTCCGGCCGCGTCGCGCGCGGTGGGCGGCAGCGCGGCGATCAGCTCGGGCATCAGCGCCATCACCGCATCGGCGATGCGGCTCGAATTGGTGATGAGCCAGGCCGGGCTTTCATGGCCATGCTCGGCCTGGCCCACGAGGTCGGTCGCGACGATCAGCGGATCGGCGGTGTCGTCGGCGATCACGGCGACTTCCGAAGGGCCTGCGAAGACGTCGATGCCGACCTTGCCGAACAGCATGCGCTTGGCTTCCGCCACGAACTTGTTGCCCGGCCCCACGATGATGTCGGCGGGCTGGCCGGTGAACAGGCCATGGGTCATCGCGGCCACGGCCTGCACGCCGCCCAGGCACATGATGATGTCGGCCCCTGCGACCTGCATGGCGTAGAGCACATGCGGATGGATGCCCTCGCCCCGGAAGGGCGCCGAGCAGGCCACGACCGTCTTCACCCCTGCCGCCTTGGCCGTCGCGACCGACATGTAGGCCGAAGCGATGTGGGCGTAGCGGCCGGTGGGCACGTAGCAGCCCGCAGTGTTAACGGGCACGAGCTTCTGGCCAAGATGCAGGCCGGGCGAGATCTCGATCGAAAAATCGCTGACGGAGTGGCGCTGCGCCTCGGCGAAACGGCGCACCTGGCCCGCGGCGAAGGTGATGTCGTCCTTCACGCTCTGGGGAATGGAGCGCGTGCGCTCGGCGATCATGTCGGGCGTCATCACGATGGCGCCGTCCCATTTGTCGAGCTTCAGCGCATAGTCCCGGACAGCCTGCTCGCCGCCGGCCTCGATGGTCGCCAGCATCTCGGTCACGACCGCCCGGGCGGCGTCGGTCTCGGTCTCGGGCGTCTTCGCCGCGCGCTTGAGATAGGTGATGGCCATGGCGGTGCGGTCCTTGCGGCTTTCGGAAAGGGTGGGCGCAGGCCGCCCGGAGGCGACCCGCGATGTCAGGGAGCGGGCCCGCGGCCCGCAAGGCCTCACTTCTTGTCGAACTCGGTGGCGAAGGCCTTGAGCTTCGGGTCGGCGGCGACGCGCTTGAGGAAGTCGTCCGTGATGTAGCTCGACGCCGTCGGGTTGGACGGGATGGTGCCGACCTCGGTGATGAACTTGCCGATTTCCGAGAACCAGCCATCGACCGTGGAGCCCGAAGCGCCGCGGGCCATGATCTTCAGCTGCTCGTCGAGGCCGAATGTCGGCCTGAGGGCGAATTCCTGGTCCATGGCGCGGGGAGAGACCTCGAGCCCGCCCTGCTTGTAGAAATCGAGCGCCAGCGTGCGCGCCTCGGCCGGGTTGGCCTTGGCCCAGGACCAGCCGCGCAGGAACACGGCGAGGAACTTCGCCACGTCGTCCGGCCTCTCCTTGGCGAAGTCGCCGCGCACGATCAGCGCGCCGGGAACGATGGCGTCGGCATCGGCGCCCGAGCACAGATACCTGGCGTTGGCGCGCTCCTCGAGCGTGTAGGTGTTCGGCGCCCACACGCCGGCGATGTCGCCATTGTTCGAGGTCAGCGCCGTGATGATCTGCGCCTGGCCCAGATTGACGAACTGCATGTCGTTGGCGGCGAGGCCCATCTTCACGAGGCATTTGCGCGAGGCGTAGTCGACCGTGGAGTTGGTCGTCAGCAGCAGGCGCTGGCCCTTCAGCGAGGCCGGATTGGCCTTGATCGCATCGAACTTGTCGCCCCGCACCATCATGGCGTTGGTCTTGGATTCGTCGTTGGTGATGCCGATGGTCAGGATGTTGAAGCGCACAGCGCCCAGCACTGCCGGGACCGAGCCCGTGCCGCCGACATCCCACGACTTGGACGGCGCCGCCGCGATCTGCGGGGCCCCGGCCGGGAAGGTGCTGAAGTTCGGCGCGAGGCCCACATCCTTCCACCAGCCCTTCACGTTGGCGTAATGGAAGGGCAGCGCCCAGTAGAGCGAGGGCTGGTAGCTGACGCCGATCGGGGCCGGCGCCTGAGCCTGCGCCGCGCCGTTTGCGCCGACCGCCAGCGAGGCCGCCAGCGCCAATCCTGCAAGAATCCGTTTCATGGTCCGTCTCTCCCTGTGGTTGTCATGAGGCCGCCCTTGCCTGGGTCGGTCCGTTCCTTGCCGCCGCGGCATCCTTGGCCGTGACGGTTTCGACCGCATCGCGCACGATTTCGGCGATGAGGTCGCATTCCATGTCCGTGAGCGTGACAGGCGTGCGGATGTCGCACAGCCCGGCCAGCACCGCGTGGGTCGCGGCGAGCTCGCCCTGCTGGCCCGCATAGGCCCAATGGCGCGGCGCGCTGGTGAAGCCGATCTGGCTGTCGGCACCGAACCATTTGATCGGCAGGCCGCGCGCCTTGGCGAGCGCCAGCACCTCGTGGATCTCGCCGGCGTCGAACAGGGGCAGCGAGAACTGCACCGAGGTCGCCGAGAAGTGCTGCGCGCCGGCGCGGGCCGGCACATGCACGAACTGGCTTCGCCTGAGCCCCTCCGCGATCCGGTCATGGATCTCGTTCCAGCGCCGGGCGCGGCGGGGCAGCTCCGCGAGCTGGGGGCGCAGAAGGGCCGCGGCCAGCGCCGTCATCCTCATGCTGAAATTGGGCGTATGGGCGCTCGCGGCCTCGAGCGCCTCCGCGCCGGGTGAGCTGAGATGCTGCCCGTGCAGCATGTAGCTGCCGGCATGCAGGATGGCGCGCGCCGCCATGGCATCGTCATCGAGCACGAGGAAGCCGCCCTCGCCGGCGTTGAGATGCTTGTAGGTCTGCGCGCTGAACGCCGCGGCGACGCCGAAGGTGCCGATGGTCTTGCCGTTCCAGGACGCGCAGAGCGAATGGGCACAGTCCTCGATCACGGCGAGGCCGCATTCCTCGGCGGCTGCCATCACCGCGTCCATGTCGGCGAGGTGCCCGCGCATGTGCGAGAGCAGCAGCACCTTGGCGCCCGACGCCCTGGCCTTGCGCCTCAGATCTTCGGTGTCGATCACGTAGTCGCGGCCGATCTCAACGATGACGGGCCGCCCGCCGGCATGGAGGATCGCGCCGGGAACGGGCGCCAGCGTGAAGCCGTTGACGAGCACCGGATCGCCCGGACGCACGCCCGCCACCTTGAGCGCGAGGAACAGCGCCCCCCCGCCCGAATTGACCGCGACGCAGTATCGTCGGCCGACGAATGCCGCGAATTCCTGCTCCAGCAGCGAAGCATCGAGCTGGTCCGCGCCCATCTCGCCATAACGGAACAGCCGTCCCGACCGCATCAGCTCGACGGCGCGGGCAATGCCCGCCTCCGGGATCGGCTCGGGCTCGGTCAGGTCGCGCGTCAGGCACCGCCCCATCGCAGTGTCCGGCTCAGACATGCTGGAAGTCCTTCTCTTCACGCAGCGATTTCCAGATATGCGTGCGCAGATGGACGAAGGATTCGAGGTCCATCACGTCCTCGATGCGTGCATGGCTGTCCCAGCCCTCGGCCTCGCGGATGGCGCGGATGTCGAGCACCTCCTTGATGCGGCCCGGACGGCGCGTCATGATCGCCACCCGGTCCGCCAGATAGACCGCTTCCTCGACCGCGTGGGTGATGAACAGCACGGTGCGCGGATTGCGGCGCGCCAGGCGCACCAGCTCCTCCTGCATGACCACGCGGGTCTGCGCGTCGAGCGCGCCGAAGGGCTCATCCATCAGCAGCACGACCGGGTCGAGCACATAGGCGCGGGCGATGGCGACGCGCTGCTGCATGCCGCCGGAGAGCTGATGCGGGAAGGCGTCAGCGTGGCTCTCCAGGCTCATCAGCTTGAGCGCGCTGGCGATGAGGTCGTTGCGCTCGCCGATGGGCAGGTTCTTGTTGCGCAGGCCGAGGTCGATGTTCTGGCGCACGGTCTTCCATGGAAACAGCGCGAATTGCTGGAACACCACGGCCCGGTCGGGGCCCGGCTCTGTGACCGCGCGGCCATTGACGCTGACCACGCCCGAGGTCGCGGGCTCGAAGCCGGCGACCATGCGCAGGCAGGTTGTCTTGCCGCAGCCGGACGGCCCGACGATGGCCACGAACTCCTTGTCGGCGATCTCGAGGTTGATGTCGTCGAGCGCCTTCACCCCGCCCGTCGCCGGGCCGAAGACCTTGTCGACATTCCTGAAGCTGATCGAGCCCATGGGTTGTCCTTCAAGCTTCAAGGCCGCGCCGGCGGCGCAGCCACGCCTCGCCCTGCCTGAGCAGCACGTCGATCAGCATCCCCACCAGCCCGATCGCGATCATTCCGACCATCACCGTGGTGGTCTGCACGGAGCCCTGCGCCTGCACCATGAGAAAGCCCACGCCCGCGGCGGCGACGATCAGCTCGGCGCCGACCAGCGATTGCCAGCCCAGCCCCGCCGAGACCCTGAGCCCCGCGATGATCGAGGGGATGGCAGCAGGCAGCAGCACCTCGAGGATCATGCGCGAGCTCGGCGTTCCCAGCATCCGGCCAGCCTCGATCAGCCTGGGCTCCACGAAGCGCGCGCCGCGATAGGCGTTGATGAGGCAGGGCGGGAAGGCGCCGGCGAAGATGATCATCACCGGCCCGCCGATGCCCGTGCCGAACCACAGCGCCGCGAACGGCACCCAGGCGATCGGCGCGATGAAGCGGAGCCCGTCGAAGATCGGGGTGACGATGTCGTCGAGCAGGCGGAACCAGCCCATCAGCAGGCCGAGCGGCACGCCGATGCCGGCGGCCAGCAGAACGCCATAGGCGTAGCGCCTGAAGCTGGACGCGAGATGGACGGGCAGCGTCGCGCCCGCGAAGGGCGAGGTCAGCAGCTGCGCGAAGCGGCTGGCGACGTCGAGCGGCGTCGGCAGGAACTGGCGGGGGACGATGCCGGAGATGGAGAGGAAGCTCCATAGGCCGATGAAGCCGGCGAGGCCGAGCAGGCCGAGCAGGGCGCTTTCCCGGAAGCTGAGCGGCCGGCCGTTCATCGGCTCAATCCCTCGCCGCCACGTTCCAGGCCAGCGCCCGGCGCTCGGCCAGGCCGAGCAGCATCGTGGTGGCCCAGCCCAGCAGGCCGACCGTGAGCATCCCGACCAGGATCATGCCGGGATAGATGTCCTGCTGGGCCATGTTGAGGACGAAGCCGACGCCGACGAGCGCCCCGACGAGCTCGGCCGCCACCAGCGTCGTCCAGCTCGCCTGCAGCGAGAGCCTCAGCCCCGTGAAGATCATCGGCGCGGCGGCTGGGACGATCACCTCGCGCACCATGCGCCAGCGCGGCGTGCCCAGCATGCGCGCGGCTTCCAGCATCGGCCGGTCGATGTTGCGCACGCCGGTGAAGGCGTTGATGACCGAGGGCACGAAGGCCGAGAACCAGATCACCATGATCTTGGCGGCATCGCCGAGGCCGAGCCACAG
>JAIXZF010000382.1 GCA_027489835.1 Hyphomicrobiales bacterium | reverse complement strand
GAGAACCTGACGCTGCTCGCCGTCTCCACCCCGACCAAGATGGTCGAGGAGATGACCAGCGCGGCGGCCCCGGCCCCCGAGGCCGCGCCCGCCAAGGCGCCCGCCAAGGGCTGAGCGGCTTCCGAGCGGCGACAACCTCACGGCCGGGCCTCGCCCCGGCCGTTTTCTTTGGCGGGGAGTGAGCCATGCATCTGATCGTCGGGCTCGGCAATCCGGGCAGGGACTATGCCGGCAACCGGCACAACATCGGCTTCATGGCGCTGGACGAGATCGCCCGCACGCACCGGGCCTCGCCCTGGCGCGCGCGCTTCCATGGCGATGCGGCGGAGGTCGTCATCGGCTTCGGCAAGGCGCTGCTGCTCAAGCCGCTGTCCTTCATGAACCTGTCGGGCGGGCCCGTTCAGGAGGCGGCGCGCTTCTACAAGATCGAGCCCGCGCGGATCGTCGTCTTTCATGACGAGCTCGACCTCGCGCCGGCGAAGCTGCGCGTGAAGACGGGCGGCGGCAATGCCGGCCATAACGGCCTGCGCTCCATCACCGCCTCGATCGGCAATGATTATCGCCGGGTCCGGATGGGCATCGGCCATCCGGGCGACAAGGCGCTGGTGCACTCCTACGTGCTGAACGATTTCGGCAAGGAGGAGCGCCCCTGGGTCGAGGATCTGTGCCGGGCCTCTGCCGACAAGGCCGCGCTCTTGGTCGGCGGCTTCGACGAGCGCTTCCAGAGCGACGTCGCCACAATCATGCAGGGCAAGGGCTGGGGCGAGGTGAAGCGGGTGGGCGAAAAGGGCGGCGATTGAGAGGCTCACGAGGTTCGTGTTACACGAGGTCCGAGTTGCCAACGTGGCCGGAGGGCATCGTGAAGAACGTGACCATCACCATGGACGAAAGGCTTCTCGAGCGCGTGCGGGTGAAGGCGGCGCGGGAGGGAAAGAGCGTCTCCCGCGTCATGGCGGAAGCAGCCGAGACCTTTGTGGGCAGGACGCTGACGCACAAGGAAGCCCTGGAGCGCATCCTGTCACGGCCCCTGCTGAACCTGACGGTCGACGGAAAAGCTCCGTCGCGCGACGAAATCTATGAGTAGTCGCGTCTTCATCGATACCAATGTCCTCGTTTATCTCAGGGATGCAGGCGCCGCGGCCAAGCGAGGCGCCGCGGCAATCTGGTTGAAGCGTTTGGTCGATGTTTCCGCCGCCTACATCAACCTTCAGGTCCTGAACGAATACATGGCGGTCGTGCTCCGTAAGGAGCCGAGCATTCCGATCGACGAGCTGAAACAGGACATCGAGACCTTCGCGGTATGGGGCCAGCGCCCGCTGGATCAGGACGATATGCGCGTCGCCTGGATGGTGCGGGAAAGGTTCGGCTTCCAGTGGTTCGACTGTCTTCTGGTCGCCAGCGCTTCCAACGACGGCTGCGATGTGTTCTTGAGCGAGGACATGATCGATGGTGCGCGTTTCGGCGATCTGGTGATCGTCAATCCGTTCCTTCACCACCCTGACGAATTCCTGACCTAGGATTGAGACATCACCCATGGGCTTCAAATGCGGCATCGTCGGCCTGCCGAACGTCGGCAAGTCGACCCTCTTCAACGCTCTGACGCAGACCGCGGCGGCGCAGGCTGCGAATTACCCGTTCTGCACCATCGAGCCGAATGTGGGCGACGTGGCGGTGCCCGATGAGCGGCTGGACACGCTGGCCCGCATCGGCAAATCGCAGCAGATCATCCCGACGCGCATCACCTTCGTCGACATCGCCGGCATCGTGCGAGGCGCCTCCAAGGGCGAGGGGCTCGGCAACCAGTTCCTCGCCAACATCCGCGAGGTCGATGCCATCGTGCATGTGGTGCGCTGCTTCGAGGATGGCGACATCACCCATGTCGAGGGCAAGGTCGATCCGCTCGCCGACATCGAGACGATCGAGACCGAACTGATGCTGGCCGATCTCGAAAGCCTCGAGAAGCGCGTCGTCAGCCTCGAGAAGAAGGCCCGCTCCGGCGACAAGGATTCGAAGGAGCAGCTGGCGCTGATCGGCAAATCCCTCGTGTTGCTGCAGGAGGGCAAGCCGGCTCGGCTGACCCAGCGCACGCCGGAGGAGGAGCGCTCCTTCCAGATGCTGCAGCTGCTGACCTCGAAGCCCGTGCTCTACGTCTGCAATGTCGAGGAAGCGTCCGCCGACAAAGGCAACGCCTTCTCGGCGAAAGTTTTCGCCCGCGCGGCGGAGGAGGGCGCCCGCGCCGTGGTCGTCTCGGCCAAGATCGAGAGCGAGATCGCGGTGATGTCGGCTGACGACCAGAAGGATTTCCTTGAGGCGGTCGGGCTGTCCGAACCGGGCCTCAACCGCGTGATCCGCGAGGGCTACGCGCTGCTCGGCCTCATCACCTACTTCACCGTGGGGCCGAAGGAGGCGCGCGCCTGGACGATCCCGAAAGGTACCAAGGCGCCGGCGGCGGCCGGCGTGATCCATACCGATTTCGAGAAGGGCTTCATCCGTTCCGAGACCATCGCCTTCGGCGATTACGTCGGGCTGAACGGCGAGGCCGGCGCGCGGGACGGCGGCAAGCTGAGGCTCGAAGGCAAGGAGTACATCGTGGCCGATGGCGACGTGCTGCACTTCCGGTTCGCCAACTGAGCCGGGAGCGAGCGATGACGCGGTTCTTCGAGGATTTCGAGGTCGGCCAGAGCCTGAGCTATGGCCAGGCGAAGGTCGAGGCGGAGGACATCATCGCCTATGCCTCGGTCTTCGACGCGCAGGATTTCCATATCGACGCGGAGGCGGCGAAATCGACTTTCGTCGGCGGTCTGATCGGCTCGGGCTGGCACACCGCGGCGATGATGATGCGGATGATGTGCGAGGGCTTCCTGAACGACAGCGTGGGGCTGGGCGCGCCGGGGATCGAGGAGCTGAAATGGCTCCGTCCCGTTCGCCCGGGCGACGTGCTCGGCGTGCGGCACACCGTGCTCGAGACCAAGGAAAGCCGCTCGCGGCCAGATATCGGCCTCGTGCGCTTCCGCTTCGAGGTGCTGAACCAGAAGGGGGAGGCGGTGCAGGAGGTGACCAACTGGATCATCTTCGCCCGCCGCGGGCAGCCCGCGCCGCCACCGGCTGTCCGCCCGAAATCCTGGCGTTATGTCCCGCCTGTCAATTCGGGGCCCATCACCCTGCCGGAAGGGGCGCCGATGCCGCTGGCGCGCTTCGATGCGCTCCAGACGGGCGTGGAGACGCCGCTCGGCAGCTTCACCTTCACGGCTGAGGACATCGTCGCCTTCGCCGGAGCGTTCGATCCGCAGCGCTTCCATCTCGACGAGGCGGCGGCGAAGGCCTCGCTGTTCGGCGGTCTCTGCGCGTCCGGCTGGCATACGGGCGCCGTCTGGATGCGCCTGATGGTGGCGCACCGGCGGAGCGTGCAGACGCTGATGGGCGATTCCATGCCCCGGCTCGGCTCCTCCCCGGGGTTCAGGAACCTCAAATGGCTGAAGCCGGTCTTCGCGGGCGATACCATCACCTACACGACGACCGTCGCCGACAAGCGGGCCTCCGCCTCGCGGCCCGGATGGGGTTTGGCCTTCCATCGCAATGCCGGCGTGAACCAGCATGGCGAGACGGTGTTCGGGTTCGACGGCGCGGTTTTCTGGGAGCGGTGAGCGCGCCTGCCTTTTGGTGATGGGGCGCCCGCCAGCCTTCCCTCCTCATCCTTCGACAGGCTCAGGATGAGGACGGTTAGCTGGCGCCTACAAGTCGGCACGCCTCCAGCAGTTCCTCATCCGGAGACTGTAGCCGATCCTCATCCTGAGCTTGTCGAAGGATGAGCTCCAGTTCCCGACCCTAGTACATCCGCCCGCCATTCGGCACGGCGTGCGCCGGCTGGAGCAGGACCACCTCGCCATCCGCGTCGGGCACGCCCAGCGTCAGCACCTCCGACATGAACTTGCCGATCTGGCGCGGCGGGAAGTTGACGACACCCAGCACCTGCCGGCCGGGCAGCGTTTCGATGGCGTAGTGCTTCGTGATCTGCGCCGAGGTCTTGCGAATGCCGATCTCGGGACCGAAATCGATCCAGAGCTTGAAGGCCGGCTTGCGCGCCTCGGGATAGGGTTCCGCCTGCACGATGGTGCCGACGCGGATGTCGACCTTCAGGAAATCCTCGAAGCCGATCGTGCCGGCTGCAACCGTGGCGTCCATGGCTCGCTCAGATCGCCGGGGCGTAATCGTCGCGGTCCTCGCCGCGCATGGCCGGCTCGGCGCGCTCGCGGCGGCGCATGCCCGAGCCGCGCTCGCAGATGGCCTGCGCGATGCTGCGCAAGGGGGCTGTGACGCGGCGGACATCCTCGGCCATCGAGAGCACGCGCTCGCCGCGCTTCAGCTCGCGGTCCAGCGTCGCCATGGTGCGGGCAAGCCCGGGATCGGTGTCGCCGAGCCAGGTCTCGGCCGTGCGGGCGAAGACGATGACCGCGCCCTGGATCTTCAGCATGCCGAGTTCGTCCTCGACCGGAACGCCGACCGAGGCGAGCAGGTAGCGCCAAGAGTTGAGGGCGGCCTGGTTGAGCGCGCCCGCCATCACCGGGTCGCGCCCGACGGCGCGGCGGATCTCCACGAGCGCCGACCGATAGGGCTCCATCGCGTCGAGGCGCCGCATCACGAGGTCGAAGACGCGCTCGTGGATGGGCTCGCCGATCAGGTCGGGATTGGCGCCGTCCATGACGTGCCTGTCGAGCATCCGCCCGAAGCCCGCGAGCATCGCGCCCTTCGACGGAAACAGGTCGCGCAGCGCCGAGAGGGTGAGCCCTGCACGCTCGGCGATGGCGGGGAGTTCGACCTCGCGCCAGCCCTGTTCGGCCACCAGCGCCATCAACGCGTCGATGGCGGCCTTGCGCGGATCGGGCCGGTTCGGGTCGGGGGCGTGCTGTTCGGCCATGGCGTGCTCCTGTGCTGAGCCCCAACATAGGGATGCCCGCCGGAGGCGGGAAGGGGCCGCGAGGTCGCGGCCGTGGGGCGACGGGCGCCTCAGCCGCTGAGTTCCTGCGCCCGCTGCCGCGCGGCGGCCACCGCCCGCTTCATCAGGGGCTTCATGCCGTTCTCGGCCATCAGCACCTCGAGGGCGGCCGCGGTGGTGCCGCCCGGAGAGGTGACGTTCTGGCGCAGCGTGGCGGGCTCCAGCGGCGAACGGTGCAGGAGTTCGCCCGCGCCTTCCACCGTCGCGCGCGCGAGGCGGCGGGCGGCATCGGCCGGCAGGCCGGCTGCGATGCCCGCCTCCGCCAGGCATTCGACCAGGTGGAAGACATAGGCGGGCCCCGAGCCGGACACGGCAGTGACGGCATCGATCAGGGCCTCGTCATCCACCCACTCGACCAGCCCGATGCCTTCGAGGAGGGCGGTCGTCATGGCCCGCTGCGCAGGGTTCACGGCAGCGCTGGCTGCGACGCCTGTGATTCCGCGGCGCACGGAGGCCGGCAGATTCGGCATGGCGCGGACGAAGGCGCGGGCCGAGGGCGCGCGCGCCTCGAGATCGGCGATGGTCTTTCCTGCGAGGATCGAGACCACCAGCGTGTCCGGGCCCGCTAATGCGGCGATCGACGGCGCGGCGGCGTCGAGCATCTGGGGCTTGATGCCCAGCACGAGGGCCTCCGGGCGGGCGAGATCGGCGAGGGGAGGGTTGAGCCTGAAGCCATGGCTGGCGGCGAGGGCGGTGAGGTCTTCACCCGCGTTGGGGTCGAGCACGGCGAGGCCCCCGGCCGACAGGCCGCCGCCAAGCCAGCCTTCGAGCATGGCGCCTCCCATCTTGCCGGCGCCCATGAGGACGAGTGTGCGGGGAAGGGCTGGGGTCTGCGACATGGCGATGCTCGGCAAGAAGAAAGGCCCGCGGGCGGGCCGCGAGCCTTCGTATAATCAAGATCGGGCGTCCTGTCGCGGCTGGCTGCGCCAGCGCGTCGTCAGGCCTCGCCCATCGTCTCCATCATGGAACTGTCCAGTGCTTCACGCGCGGACTTGCCGGCCCAGAGCACGAACTGGAACGCCTGGTAATGCCGCTCGCAGGTGTCGATCGCCGACTTGATCAGCATGCCGGCCTGTTCGTCGGTCGGCTCGGCCCCGCCCGACAGAAGCAGCGAGTGGCGGAACATCACGACGTTCTCGCTGCTCCAGAAATCGAAATGGCCGAGCCAGAGCTGTTCGTTGATCAGGGAGATCAGCGACAGCACCTCTGCCTTGCGCCGCTCGGGCACCTTGAGGTCGAAGGCGCAGGCGACGTGCATTGCCTCCATGCGGTCGAGCCAGGTGACCGCCACCTCATACTTGGCCCAGGAGCCCGCGACGGCGACCGACATCTCGTCGTCGCCCTCCCGGTCGAAGCTCCAGTCGTTGATCGTGGCCAGCCGCTCCACCACGTCGAGCGGGTGGACGGGACGGTCGATGTCGAGGTCAAGCATGCCGAAAGCCAGCTTCTCAAGAGGGGCGAAAACGCGGATGAACGCGTCGATGCAACAGGGGACGCCTACGCGACCAAAGCGGGCCAGCCTTCGTGCCAGCCACTTCGACGGCTTTGATTCTCAAGCCGAATCACCTCTTGCCCCGACCTTAGATGGCTTTTCCGAATCCGAGAATCCGGCCCGCGGATAAATCTTCGGGCGAACCCTCCGCAGCGAGGCTTCCGGGATTCGTGGCCGCGCAACAATCGCCCCGCCGATTCGTCCACAGCCCTTCGCTGTGGATGAAGGATGCGATTCAGCCGAGGGCGACGGCCGAAATCAGCCGGCCGTAATCGGGCTCGCCGCGATGCGTGGTCATGCGGTAGCTGAAGAAGCGTGCCGGGTCCGAGTAGGTGCACAGGCCGAGATCGACGAAGCGGCCGACGCCGGCGGCCCTGAAATGGGCGCCAATGAAGGCGGGCAGGTCGAACATGGCGTGGCCTTCGCGCGGCGACGGGCGGAAAAAGCGCTCGTAGACGGAATCGGCGGCGACGAAGCGGTCGACGAATTCGGGGCCGACCTCATAGGCGTTGGGGCCGATGGTGGGGCCAAGCACCGCCGTGACGCGCTCGCGGCGCGCGCCCAGCCGCTCCATGGCCTCGAGCGTCGCCGCCCCGATGCCGGTGAAGGCGCCCTTCCAGCCCGAATGGGCCGCGCCGATGACGCGCGCCTCGGCATCCGCGAACAGGATCGGTCCGCAATCGGCGCTGGAGACGCCGAGCGCCAGCCCTTCGACCGTCGTCACCATGGCGTCGGCGCGCGGCTTGTCGCCCTGCCAGGGGCCGGTCGCCACAACCACGTCGGCGGAATGGACCTGATGCACGCTCAGCAGCCTGTCGGCGGCGACGCCCATCGTTGCCGCCATGCGGCTGCGGTTCTCCGTCACGGCCTCCCGTGCATCATTGGAGCCGAGGCCGCCATTGAGCGAGGCATAGATGCCCTCCGAGACGCCGCCCTCACGCGTGAAGAAGGCGTGGCGGATCCCCGGCAGGGCGGCGAGGTCGGGCGAGGCGACGAACATGGGCCCGTGTTTCGCGCCGCCTGCGGCCGAGGTCAACCGGAGACGAAGCCGGGCAGCGCCGTGATCGCGGGATGGCTGAAGGCGATGGCCTTGAACAGCCGCCCCATACCGCGCTCGGCATCCTCGGTGAGCCGCGCCACGGCAGCGTCGATCGCGGCCGCCTGCGTCGTGTTGGCATTGCGGCGCAGCGCTTCGGCGCGCTGGGCGATGCCCATCGCGATGAGGAAATCGCGCTGCGTCACGATGCCATGGATGTGGGCGCCGGCGATGCGGGCGGCCTCGGCAACGCGGAGGAACTGGACCTGCGTGGTCAGGTCCGCCTCGCCGGGATCGGCCAGCGGATCGACGAAGGCATGGCCCCGCACGGCTTGCAGCGTGTCGCCGCTGCCCGGCCGGTCCGAGCCGTAATCGATGAACAGCGCGGCGCCGCCCTTTGTCGCCAGATGCTGGGCGATGCGCGCCACCAGCAGGTCGGCCGCCAGCGGCGTCTCCACGATGCGGCCAAGCGCCCCGGCGGGCTCGCTCCCCGCTTCGCCCTCGAGGCCGAAGGCGAGCTGGCCGTCGGCGTCGAGGCCCACCATGCGCGTCCGGAGGCCCGATGGCGTCTCGACCTGCTGGATCACGGGAAGCGCGTCCAGAAGCTCGTTGCCGACGACGACGACCGGGCCTTCGAGGGCAGGGCCGACCTCCTCGTGCCAGGCCATCGGTATGTCCGCCCTGGCCAGCGTCGCCTCCTGGCGGGCGCGCAGCACCGGGCTGGTTTCGACGAGGCGCACGTCGAGCGCGGCGACCGCCTGCGGCAGGGCGCGCCCGAGCGCCCTCAGCGCATCGCTCATCAACGTGCCCCGGCCCGGCCCGATCTCGACGAGGCCGAAGCGGGCGGGCGAGCCCATGGCGAGCCAGGCGCTGCCGGCCCAGAGCCCGATCAGCTCCCCGAAGATCTGGCTGATCTCGGGCGCGGTGGTGAAGTCCCCCGCCGCGCCGAAGGGATCGCGCGTCGTATAGTAGCCGAGGCGCGGATGGCCGAGGCACAGCGCCATGTAGCGATCGACGGGGATGGGGCCTTCGAGCCTGATCAACTCGACGATCTCGTCCTTGAGGGTCCGCATCGGCGCGGGCTCAGGCGGCGCGCGCGGGCCTGGCGCGCAGCACCAGCCAGAGGCCGGCGGCCAGCATCGGCAGCGAGAGCAGCATGCCCATGGTGACGCCGCCGCCGAGGAAGGCGAGGCTTTGGCCGAACAGGTAGCCGAGCTGGGCGTCCGGCTCGCGGAAGAACTCGCAGCCGATGCGCGCCAAGGCATAGCCGATGCCGAACACGCCGGAGACCAGCCCCGGCCACCGGAAGCCGAACCGGGACAGCACGAGGGCGAGGATCAGGAACAGGACCGGCCCCTCTGCGAAGGCCTGATAGAGCTGGCTCGGATGGCGCGGCACGGGGCCGCCATGGGGGAAGACCATGGCCCAGGCGAAGTCGGGCGCGGGCCGGCCCCACAGCTCGCCATTGATGAAATTGGCGATGCGGCCGAAGAACAGCCCGATCGGCACCACGGCCGCGGCGATGTCGAACACCGGCAGGATGCCATAACCCTTGCGGCGCGCGAACAGGGCGAGAGCCGCGATGGCGCCGGCGAGGCCGCCATGGAAGGACATGCCGCCGCGCCAGACGGCGAGGATCTGCAGCGGATCGGACGCGTAGCTGGCGAAATCGTAGAACAGCACGTAGCCAAGGCGCCCGCCCAGCACGACGCCGAGCGCCACCCAGACCAGCATGTCGTCGAGCTTGGCGGGCGTGGGCCGCGCGATGCCGGCCCAGAGCGTATCGCGGCGCACGAGCCAGCGCGCATAGAGCCAGCCGCCGAGCAGACCGGCGACATAGGCGAGTCCATACCAGCGCACGGCGAAGGGCCCGATGGACAGGGCCACCGGATCGATCACCGGAAAGGGAATGGCGAACATGGGCATGGTCAGCATCGCGCGACGGGCTCAGCCGCCAGCGCACGGCCGTTCGACGGGGCGCGCGCCCGCGATCAGCGGCGGAGCGCCAGCGAGGGCTGCGCGGCGTTCGCGGTGCGGGCGGCCTCGACGGCGCTCGGCGCAGACGTGGAGGCCGCGGCGACCTGATCCTGCCCGACGAGGAACTGGGCGATCTGGTCCATCGACTCGGAGGCCGCCTTGGTCATGGTGGTCTGGTCCACGCTGTTCCAGCCGCCATTGCCGCGCGCCACGGTGGCGCCCTGCACGCGCTGGGCGCGCTTCTTCTGCGAATCGAACACGTCCCAGACGAAGGCCAAAGAGGTCTGGCCATCCTCGGTGGGCTGGGCTGCGAGATAGCCCCTGACGCGGTAGCGCGGGTTGGTGGCGGGGTCGACGATGTCGAGCCGGCGGGCATTCGCCTCGTTGGAGAGGGCCGAGGTGAAGCTGCCGCGCACCCCGTCGGGGGCGCCGGAAATGCTTTCCAGCGCGATGGGAACGCCGGGCGCCTGTGTCGGCGCGCGCGAGGCGGTGGTGGTATCGTTACAGGCGGACAGGCCCGCGGCCAGGGCGACCGCGATCAGGGCTAATCTCATTGACGCCTCCCGCTCCTCGATTGACCGGGAGCTTGTCGTGGGTTGGCGCTGTTCTACGCGCTTGGGGCGGATTGGTCCAGAGCGGCGCCTTCCGCCGGCCCTTGCGGCTCATTGCCCGGTGCGCGCGGCGGCGCGGCGTGCTAGAGCGCTGCGATGCAAGGCGCTCATTTTGCGCCCCTCCGAACACAGGATGCGACAGATATGAGCGCCCCCAACCGCCTTCTCGACGAGGTCGCCCGCCTTGTCACCGATGCCGCCGGCGCAGCGCAAGGCGTGCGCCGCGAGGTGGAGACCGTGGTCAAGACCCAGATGCAGCGCATTCTCGCCGACATGGACGTGGTGACGCGCGAGGAGTTCGAGGCCGTGCGCGAGATGGCGATCATGGCGCGCGAGGAGAACGACAAGCTCAGCGCGCGGCTCGCCGCGCTGGAAGCGGCCTCGGCCCCGAAGGCCTGATCCCGCCGGCCTTCAGGGCTGGTCGAGCTTCAGCCGCGCCCGCAGCGCTTCGGGGATGCGCCGGGCCTTGCCCCCGCCCACGCAGGCGACCGTGACCTCGGCGGTGAGCAGCACCTCGTCGCCGCGCAGGATGCGCTGGGCGAGCTCCAGCGTCGCGCCGCGCGCCAGCACGGGCCGCGTCTCGACCATGATCTCGTCATCCATCAGCGCGGGCCTCAGCCAGTCGATCGTCATGCGGCGCACGACGAAGGCGAGCGGCGTGTCGCCGTCGAACAGCTCACGCTGCGCCACGCCCAGCGCCCTGATCTGCTCGGTGCGTCCGCGCTCCATGAAGCGCAGATAGGACGCGTGATAGACCACGCCTGAGAAATCGGTGTCCTCGTAATAGACGCGGACGGGAAGAAGGTGAGGGGTCATGCCGAGCGGCGGCGTGGCGGAGCTTTTGCCTTGGGATCGCTCCCGCCGAGAAGGGCGAGCCTTCGCAGGCTTTCGCGTTCGATCAGCGCCTTCAGCGCTTCACGCAGCAGCACGGACGTCTCCTCGACGCCGGCATGGGATTTAGCCTTCGCGACGAGCTCATCATCGAGCGTGACCGTGGTGCGCATCGTCGTTCTCCGAGCGTCAGAAGTAGCATCAGGGAGTGCGATCCTCAATGCATCGAGCGGCGCCGGTCAGCGCCCTCACTCCCCCTCGTCGCCGAACAGCCCGAACTGCGCCGCTTCCCGGCGCGGGGGCACGAGGCCGAGATGCCGGAAGGCGGCGTCCGTGAGGAGCCGGCCGCGGGGCGTGCGCTGCAGGAAGCCCTGCTGCAGCAGGAAGGGCTCGATGATGTCCTCGATCGCGTCGCGCGGCTCGGAGAGCGCCGCGGCGATGGTCTCGATGCCGACCGGGCCGCCGGCGAACTTCTCGGCCACCATGGTGAGGTAGCGCCGGTCCATCACGTCGAGGCCGATGGCGTCGACGTCGAGCTGCAACAGCGCCTTGTCGGCCACGGCGCGCGTGATGCGGTCGGCGCCGTCGACGATGGCGAAATCACGCACGCGGCGCAGCAGGCGGCCGGCGATGCGGGGGGTGCCGCGCGACCGGCGGGCGATCTCGTTGGCGCCGTCCTCGGCGACGCCAATGCCCATGACGCGCGCGCCGCGGGCCACGATGCGCTCGAGCTCTCCCACCGTGTAGAAATTGAGTCGGATCGGGATGCCGAAGCGGTCGCGCAGCGGCGTGGTCAGCAGGCCAGCGCGGGTCGTGGCGCCGACAAGGGTGAACTTCGGCAGGTCGATCTTGACCGAGCGGGCGGCCGGGCCTTCGCCGATGATGAGGTCGAGCTGATAGTCCTCCATCGCCGGATAGAGGATCTCCTCGACGGCCGGGTTCAGCCGGTGGATCTCGTCGATGAAGAGCACGTCGCGCTCCTCGAGATTGGTGAGCTGGGCCGCGAGGTCGCCGGCCTTGGCGATGACGGGGCCCGAGGTGGAGCGGAAGTTGACGCCCATCTCGCGCGCCACGATCTGCGCCAGCGTGGTCTTGCCGAGGCCGGGGGGGCCGACGAAGAGCACATGGTCGAGCGCGTCGCCGCGCGTCCGCGCCGCCTGGATGAAGATGCGGAGATTGTCCTGCGCCTGCTGCTGGCCGATGAACTCGCCCAACGCGAGAGGGCGGATCGACTGGTCGATGTCGTCCTCGCGCTTGGCGGCGTTCAACAGGCCCGGCCGTGATGGCTTGTCGCTCATGGCCGCTGTTTGGCGCTAATCGGCCGCGCGCGCAAGCGACGGCGCCGAGGAGCCGCCGCCGCGTGCGGTCGCCATGCTCACAGATCCATCTCGAGCTCGAGCATGTCGCGGCAGGCGATGCCATGCCGGCCTTCCGAGCGCAGATTGGGCTTGAAGGCGCGGTAGGCATTCATGCCGCCCGGAAACAGCGACAGGAAATGCATGCCGCGCTTCTGGTAGAACTTCATCGCCTCGAAATTGTCGTTGGTGGTGATGGCGCGCAGCTTCTTCAGCTTCAGCGTCCGCGCCTCGTCCGCCACGGCATTGAACAGCATGGTGCCCACGCCGGGCTCGCTTGCGTCCACGACGACGATGGCGCCCAGGAGCGCGACCGCCTCGGTCATGGCGTAATAGGCGATGCCAAGGACACGGCCATCCGCGCGGGTCGCGGCGATCAGGCTCATGTCGTCGGTCGCGCGGACCTTGCCGGCGATGACGAGCGCGTCGGTGCCCCATTCGCGCGCGACGAGGCTGCGCGCCAGGTCGTAATCGCCGAAGGGTCCCGTCGCCAGCGTGGTGGGCGAAGGGGTTTCATTGCCGGCGGTCATTTCGCCAATTCCTTTAATCCTTGCCGGATCAGTTGTCCGGTTTCCGCGCCGTCCCCGAGCGCCGTGAGGGCCGCCGCGATGGCCGATTGGGCCTGCGCCTGCGGATAACCGAGATTGGTCAGCGCGGAGATCGCATCGCTGACCGGGCGCGGCAGGGCTTTCGCCTCCATCGCGCCCGACAGTTGCACCAGCGCGGGATCGACCATCCCGAATGCCGGCGCCTTGTCCTTCAATTCCACGCAGATGCGCTGGGCCAGCTTCGGCCCGACGCCGTTGGCCCGCGCGACCTGCGCCTTGTCGCCCGTCGCGATCGCCGTGGCCAGCGCGCCGCTGTCCAGCGTAGACTGGATGGCGAGCGCGACCTTGGCGCCCACGCCCTGCACGCTCTGCAGCAGCCTGAACCAGTTCAGCTCCGCCTCGGTGCGGAAGCCGAACAGCCGGATCGCGTCCTCGCGGACCTGCGTCTCGATCCACAGCGTCGCGGCCTCGCCCTGCGGCGGCAGCGCCTGCAGCGTCCTCGACGAACAGAACACCACGTAGCCGACGCCCTGGACGTCGACGATGACGTAGTCCTCGCCGTAAAGGTCGATCACGCCCTTGAGCTTGCCGATCATGCTCGCATCACCCCCACCTCATACCTATGTCGGGACAGCTGAAGGCAATGATCAGGCACGGGCAGACAGCTGACGGATACTCCGAAACTGTGCGTGAGTGATTGCAATTGCGAGCGCATCCGCCGCATCTTCCGTCTTTGCCTCGGATTTTGGCAGCAGAATCTTCACCATCATGGCGATCTGCGCCTTGTCGGCATGGCCCGCGCCGACAACCGTCTTCTTGACGAGATTCGCGGCGTACTCGGAAACGGGCAATCCCGCCAGCGCCGGCGCGAGGAGGGCGACCCCCCGGGCCTGGCCGAGCTTCAGGGCCGATTGCGGGTCCCGGTTGACGAACGTCTCCTCGACGGCGGCCTCGTCCGGCGCGTGCGCGGCAATGACCGCGCCCAGCCCCTCATGCAACTGGCGCAGGCGCCGCGCGCTGTCCAGCGCCGCGTCGCTCAGCACGGCGCCGCAGGCCACGAAGGACAGCCGGCTGCCCTCCTGCTCGATCACGCCCCAGCCCATCTTGCGAAGGCCAGGGTCGATTCCGAGGATGCGAATCGTCCGCTGCATGGCGCATCCTATCGAGGCGCGCTTGCTTATGCGCGATCGGGCTGACATCGACGGGGATGGAGTTTTTCGCCTCGCATGCGGCCTTCAGCCTCGACCGGACCTTCGCCGTGCTGGCGGGCGCGGCGCTGCTGGGCGGGCTGGTGCGCGGCTTCACCGGCTTCGGCTTCGCCATGGTGTTCATGCCGCTGGCCGGGCTGGTCGCGCCCTTGTCGCTCGCTTCGGCGATGATCTGGGTGATGGACGCGCCGTTCGCGCTCGTGCTGGGCGCGCGGCATGGCCGCAAGGCCTCCTGGCGCGAGGTGCTGCCCCTGCTGGCGGGCGCCACGGCGCTGTTTCCGGCGGGCGTGTGGCTGCTGGTCAACCTGCCGCCGCTGAGCATGCGCTGGATCATCGCGCTGCTGATCTTCGGGGCGGTGGCGGCGCTGGCCACGGGCTGGCGCTGGCATGGCCGGGCGGGCACGCCGCTGTCGCTGGGCGTGGGCTCGCTCTCAGGCCTGATCGGCGGGCTCTCGCAGATGGGCGGGCTGCCGCTCGCCATCTTCTGGCTCAGCGCGCAGAAGAAGGCGCCGGCGCAGATGCGCCACGACCTGATCGCCTACTTCGCCTGCGCGACGATCGTCTCTGGCGTCACGCTCTGGGCCAAGGGCATCCTCAACCCGGCATCGGTCACGGCCGCGCTGCCGCTGGTGGTGCCCTACGGGCTCGGCGTGCTCATCGGCAGCCGGCTCTACGGGCTTGCCAGCGACGCCACCTTCCGGCGCATCGCCTATGTCGTGATCGCGCTCTCGGCGCTCGTCAGCCTGCCGCTCTGGGACGGCCCGCTCGGCCGCGGCTGATCAGGCCGACAGCCTGCCGACAAGCTCGTCCGACAGTTCGAAATTGGCGTAGACGCTCTGCACGTCGTCATGCTCCTCGAGCAGGTCCATCAGCTTGACGAGCTTCTCGCCGGCCTCGTCGTTGACCGCGATCATGTTCTGCGGCCTCCAGACCAGCTTCGACTTGCGCGGCTCGCCGAAGCGGTCCTCGAGCGCCTTGCTGACCTCGGCCAGCACGGTGCTTTCGCAATAGATCTCGTGTCCATCCTCGCTTGAGGACACGTCGTCCGCGCCGGCCTCGATGGCCGCGTCCAGCATGTCGTCCGCGCTCGCGACGCCGGCATCGAATTCGACGATGCCGACCCGGTCGAACATGAAGGCGACCGCGTTGGTCTCCGCCAGATTGCCGCCCGCCTTGGTGAAGTAGGAGCGCACGTCCGAGGCCGTCCGGTTGCGGTTGTCGGTCATCGCCTCGATGATGAGCGCGCAGCCGCCGGGGCCGTAGCCCTCGTAGCGCACCTCGTCATACTGCTCGCCCTCGGCGCCGGACGCTTTCTTGATGGCCCGCTCGATGTTGTCCTTGGGCATGTTCTCGGCGCGGGCCGCGATGATGGCGGCGCGCAGGCGCGGGTTCATGGCAGGATCGGGCATGCCGAGCTTCGCCGCGACCGTGATCTCTCGCGCGAGCTTGCCGAAGAGCTTGGAGCGCATCGCGTCCTGCTTGCCCTTGCGGTGCATGATGTTCTTGAACTGTGAATGGCCGGCCATGCGGCGCCTCCCTATGCCCTGGCGGACGGCGCGCGGCGCCAGGTCCCCATCCGGTCGAACGTGGCCGGCTTATAACAAAGCTGCGCCGCTTGAGAAGCGCCTCGCGCCCCGCGCCCTCACAGCCCCATCAGGCGCATCAGGGCAAGGATGCCCGCATAGGACAGCCCGCCCACCAGGATGGTGGTGTAGGTGAGGCCGGCCGCGCCGATGAGGCCGCCAAGGCCGAGATAGAGCCCGTCCTCCTCCATCACGGCCAACGCGATCAGGATCAGCGCGATCGCCGGCGGGAAGTTGGTGCCGGGCAGGGGGATGATGATCGAAATGGCGCAGAGCGCCGCGAAGACGCCGATGGCGCGGTCCATCGCGGAGGAGAACAGGAAGGTCCAGCGCGGCTTCAGGATCGCCTCGATGCGGCGCATCCGCGGCTCGACCGCGTCGACCATCCTGACCAGCGTGGCGCGCTGCACGGTCTTGGCCTCGATGGCTCGCGGCAGCCAGGGCTTGGGCCGGCCCGCCGCCATCTGGAGAGCGATCATCAGCAACGGCACGCCGAACAGCGAGCCGATGCCCGGCGTCGGGATCATGTTGGGCAGGCAGAACAGGATGATGAGCAGGCCGAAGGCGCGCTCGCCGAAGGCATCCATCATCTCGCCGATGCTGACCGTCTCACCGCCCGGCGCGTCCGCGAGCGCGCGCAGGATGACGCTGGCGCGGGCGTGCTCGCCGAGCGGCAGCGGCTCCTTGGGGTCGGCGGGCAACTGGGCCAAGGACACGCCTCAGCCCTCCCAAAAGGCCGGAAGGCTGCCCGGGAGGGTCGGGCCGATGCGGACCGGGGCGACCCGGAGGGCAAGCCCCGTGCGGTCGTCGGTCTCGACCGCCACGCCCGAAATGTCGCCTTCGCCGCCGGCCGGCTCCCAGCGCTGGAGCGGCGTCTTCTGGATCATCCTCCGGATTGGCTCATGGCGATCGAAGCCGATCACCGACTGGTAGTCGCCGCACATGCCGGCATCGGTCTGGTAGGCGCTGCCGCCGGGCAGGATGCGCGTGTCGGCCGTCGGCACGTGGGTGTGCGTGCCGACCGTGAGCGAGACGCGCCCGTCGAAATGCCAGCCCAGCGCCTGCTTCTCGCTCGTCGCCTCGGCATGGACGTCGAGCACGATCGCGTCGACCACCTCGCCGAGCGGGGCCTGGCCGATATGCTCCTCCGCGGTGCGGAAGGGATCGTCGAGCGGCTCCATCTCGACCCGGCCCATGACGTTGACCACCAGAACGCGCTGACCCTTCTGCGTCTCGACCATCGCCGCGCCGCGCCCCGGCGTGCCGGGGGGATAGTTGGCCGGGCGCACGAGGCGCCTTTGCCGCTCGATGAAGACCAAAGCCTCGCGCTGATCCCAGGAGTGGTTGCCGAGGGTCACCGCATCGGCGCCGGCGTCGATGATCTCATTGCAGATGGCTTCCGTGATGCCGAAGCCGGCGGCCGCGTTCTCGCCGTTGACCACGACGCAGTCGAGCTTCCAGCGTCGCCGGAGTTCGGGCAGGCGTTCCCCGAGCGCGAGCCGGCCAGCCCGGCCCACGACATCACCCAGAAACAGAAGACGCATGACGGAAGGCCCGGCGGGAACGGAGTGCGGTGGCGACTTGCGCCCCAAATGGCTTTCGCGTCAACGGATTCAAGCGGCCTGGGCAGGGAGCCTGATGATCTCGCGCTCGGTGACCACCGCATCGAGCAGCCGGTCGTGCGGTTCGACGGGAATGGCATCGACCTCCTGCGCGGCGTAGGCGACGCCGATGGTGCGCACCGTGCCCACGGCCTTGAGCGCGGCGATGGCGCGGTCGTAATGGCCCTTGCCGTAGCCGATGCGCCGGCAGCCGCGATCGAAGGCGATCAGCGGCACGATCAGCGCGGCGGGCTGGACGATCTCCGCATCCTCGGCGGGCACCAGCGTGCCGAACACGCCCGGCACGATCGGCTCCCAGGGCGACCACCGCCGGAAAACGAGCTGGCTGCCATGCGCGTCGGCCTGGCGCATCGTCACGGGCAGGGCCAGCGCGACGCCGCGATCCTTCAGGCCCACCATGACCGGACGGGGATCGGCCTCCGAGCGCATCGGCCAATAGGCCGCCACGACGCCTTCGACACCGTCGAGCAGGCTGGAAGCCAGAAGTGCCTCGGCGATGGACTGGTCCCATTCGAGCCGGTCGTCGATCTCGAGTTCGTCCCGGCGCGCCATCGCGGCCTTGCGCAGGGCGGACTTGAGAGCGGCATCTGTCATCGGCATCGCTCTGGTCCGGCGAAAAAGTTGCGGAGCCACCATGGCCGTCGGGTTTTCGATCCCGGGACACCTACAATGTAGGTGGGCGCCGTTTGTCCTGGCCCACGGGCCAGGTCAGGAACAGCTCCCGGACGGATCAATAAGGGCCCGGGGATACATTTCCCAAACGCACCGGGCAGCCCCGCTTCGCCAATGTAAGGGCTGGCGGCGCGGCTGTGAAGGGCGGGTCGGCCCGAGAAGGCGGTTTGCGTCTTATCGCGCGTCATTGCGAGCGTAGGGACTGCATAGCCGCAGCGAAGCCTGGTCTCCGGGTTCCCGTCCGCTTCGCTCCCGAGCCCCGGAGGCCCGCGCAGGTGGCCTCACCCCACCGGGCGCTCGTCGGCGATGACCTTGCCGTCGCGGGGCAGGGCGCCCGGCGGGACGATCTCCACCGCGCCCTTGAGCTTGGTCACGGACTGCAGCGTTGCGGCGAGGCCCGAGGGAGCGCTGGCGCCCTCTTGCAGCTCGACCCTCAGCGTCATGGTGTCGAGTTCGTCGGCACGGCCGATCACGAGCCGCAGCCTGGCGATTTCCCCATGGCGGCGGCCGATTTCGGCCACCTGTTCGGGGCGGACGAACATGCCCTTGATCTTGGCGGTCTGGTCGGCGCGGCCCATCCAGCCCTTGATGCGGGCATTGGTGCGCCCGCACGGGCTGTGGCCCGGCAGGATGGCGGTGAGGTCGCCCAGCGCGAGCCTGATAAGCGGATGGCGCGGATCGAGGCTGGTGATGACGATTTCGCCGACCTCGCCCTCCGGGACGGGGTCGCCCGTGCCCGGCGTCACGATCTCGACAATGATGTCCTCGTTGACGACCAGCCCGGCGCGCGCCTCGGTCTCGTAGGCGATGATCCCGAAATCGGCGGTGGCGTAGGACTGGTAGGCGTCGATGCCCGCCTCCCTGACCCATGCCTGCAGGGAGGGCGGGAAGGCCGCGCCCGAGACGAGCGCCCTCGTGAAGCTGACAGGCTTGCCGGCGGCGCGGCCCGCTTCCACCAGGATCTTCAGGAAATCTGGCGTGCCGGCATAGGCGGAGGGCTGGAAGGCCGAGATGATCTCTAGCTGCTGCTCGGTGTTGCCGGGGCCGGCGGGTATCACGACACAACCCGCTGCGCGGGCGCCGGAATCGAAGATGAAGCCACCCGGCGTCAGGTGATAGCTGAAGGTGTTCAGCACCACGTCGCCGCAGCGCAGCCCGGCCGCGAAGCAGGCCCGGCCCGCGCCCCACGGGTCGGGCTTCGGCGCCTCCGGCTCGAAGATCGGGCCAGGCGAGGTGTAAAGCCGCGCGAACTCGCCAAGCCCGCCCGGAACGAAGCCGCCGAAGGGCGGGGCGGCCTTGTGCAGCGCCGGCAGATCGGACTTGCGCAGGATCGGCAGCTTCGCGAGCGCCGCGCGGCTCTTCACGTCGTGCGGATCGATGCCTTTTAGGCGCTCGGCATAGGCCGGAGCCCTGAGGGCGGCGGCGAGGGCCTGTTCGACGCGCCCGAACAGTTCGGCCTCCCGCGCCTCCGGCGGGCGGGTTTCCAAAGCATCGAAATGAGGGGCCGTGTGCTGCTGGGCCATGGGCGTCTCTTGGGGGATTTGTCTTGAGGTGTTCTAGGGAAGCGTTTCAGAACCTGATGATCCTGAACCAGCGCGCCACGTCGAGCAAGGTCGCCAGCGCCGAGGCGACATAGGTCCAGGCCGCCGCGGAGAGCACGGAGCGGGCGGCTGGCAGGTCCTCTTCCGACAGGTAGCGGCGCTCGGAGAGGATCGGCAGCGCCTTGCGGAAGCTGGCGTCGAATTCGATCGGCAGCGTGACCAGATGGACGAGCACGCGCACCAGCAGCAGCGAGACGCCGAGCGCGAGCTGCATCAGGAGCAGGGCCGGGGCCTTGATGACGACCGCCAGCAAGGGCGCGCTGAACAGGATGATGGTGGCGACGCGATCGAACCAGATGACCTTGCCGACCACGGACATGCGCCGCATGAAGCCCGGCTCCTGCCGCGCATGCTGGATGGCGTGGCTGACCTCATGGGTCGCCACGGCGACGGCGGCGATCGAGCGACCATCGAGATGGGGCGGGGTGAGCCGGACCGTCCGCGTCTCGGGATCGTAATGATCGCCCGCGTCTGTCGGCTCAACGGCGACCTCGCCCAACCCCGCCTCGTCGAGCAGGTGCCGCGCCAGCTCGCCGCCGGTGCCGGGCAGGTCGGGCCTGTCCACGCCATGCTTGCCCAATTCGTGGCGCACCCAGAGCTGCGGGCCGAAGACGAGGGCGATCAGGAGGATCGCGCCGAGCGCGAGGAGGATGGGCATGGGCGGAAGGTGGCGGCGCGAAGCGGTCTATTCAAGCGGTTATCGACAGCGCACTCACGAAGGCAGCGCTGTCGGGAAAGACCTCGTAGCCCGTGACAAGGCCGCCTTCGAAGCTGAACAGGTTAGCCGCGCGCAGATGAAGCTCCTGACCGGTGGCGCGGACGCGCCAGTGGCCGGCCAGCACGAGCAGGGCCCTGTCCCCGGTGACGATGCGCTCTACGGTTTCGACGCTGAGCACCTCGAGCGCGGCGCCGACCTTGGCGAAGAAAGCGAGCGCGGCCTCGACGCCGCGATGCTCGCCTGCCCAGGGCACGAGATCGGGCGGGCCGTTCCAGCGCAG
>JAIXZF010000147.1 GCA_027489835.1 Hyphomicrobiales bacterium | reverse complement strand
GCGCTGATGCCCTGGCGGCGCAGGGTGACCTGGCTGACGCCGATGCCGGCGCCGACGAAGGGAGACAGCCTGGCCAGCCATGGCATGCCGCGCGCGGCGGCGACCTGGCCGAGATTGAAGTTGAGAAATCCGTTCACGAGGCCAGTATAGGAGCGCAATTCGCCGAAGGAATCCGTCTTGCCGGGCGAGATGTCGACGCCGCCCTGGCGCACGCTGTGCTTGGCGACGCCGGGATTGCCGAAGCTGCCTTCCAGTTCGACGCGCGGCGACACTAGGCCGAACATGGGGGCGAAGCTGTAGCCGGCGATGAGGCCCATCTGCCGTCCCGCATCGTAACGCGTCTCAAAGGTCGTTGCGCCTGCGCCGGAGGTGAACTTGGTCGGATCCGCGAAACTGATCGCCTGCCGCGTGCCGATATAGAAGCCGCCCTGCTGCAGCGCGACGAAGCTCGGAGGAGGCGGAGGCGGCAAGCGCGAGGGGATGTCCGCGGCATAGGCGGGCAGGATGGCCGCGCTCGCGGCGGCGGCGGCGCAGAGGCGGATCGAAAGTGCGCGGGTCGACATGGGATCTCCTCCAGAAGGTGGGATCATCAGTGCCGTTGCGGCATTGCTCCGGTTTGTCTGAGCCGGGCTTTCTTGTGTCGGAGTGTCGTCCGCATGTGTCGCGACATGTCTTGGATCAAACACTTGTTTGAAACAGGCCTGGTCCGGCGAATGCAGCGATGCGCGTGCTTCACGAGGAAGTCGGCGTCCGGCCCGCCGTTGGGGCCGATCGAGCATAGGAGACCAGAACCATGAGCATAGGCGGACTATCTGGGCTTGGAGGCGGGCGGATGCCCGATTTCTCGGCCATGCGCGAGAAGCTGTTCCAGAAGGCCGACGGCAACGGGGACAGCGCCCTGTCCCTGCAGGAATTTCAGGAAGCCGGGAAGAAAATGCCCGGCGGCAACAGCATGTCGCCGGACAAGGCCAAGGAGGCGTTCGGCAAGATCGACCGTGACGGCAACGGCGCGCTCTCCAAGGACGAGATGAAGGCCTTCGGCGAACGCATGTCGTCGGAGATGCAGAGCGCCATGGTCGGGCTGCAGGCCATGCAGGGCGGCGGCATGCCCGATCCGACGAGCCTGTTCGCCGACGCCGACGAAGACAAGGATGGCAAGGTCTCCCGCACAGAGTTCGACAGGACCGGACCGGGCGCGGCGCGCGGCGGCGGCAAGGCCGACGACCGGGCCAACCAGCTCTTCGGCATGATCGACGGCGATGGCGACGGGTCCCTCACCCAGGACGAGCTGAAGCGCTTCGGCGAGCAGATGGGGCAAGGGTCCGGCTCAGCCGTGGGCGGAAGCACAGCCGAGTTCCAGCAGGCCCTCGGCGCTTATCGGCAAGGCTCCCAGCAGCAGACCGACCTGACGGCCTTGTTCCTGAAGGCGCTCGACGGCTCGAAGGGCATCGCGGCCTGAGCCTGTTCTTGCCTGAGGCGGACAGAAGGTCCGCCTCAGCGCAACGCTTCCATCGAAATCCGCGCTTCGTTCAACCCGCCATCGGACTGGCCGGCGTGAGCGCGCCCGCCAGCCCATGCATGGCCAGATGCACGATGCGGTCCACCATCGCCTTCACGTGGTCGGGCCGGGAGGCCGCATGAGGCGGAATGGCGACGAGGAGGCATTGTCCGACCAGCCACTCCGCCAGGAGGACGCTCTCGTCGATGCCGACGCTTTCGGGAAGGTGCGGATCGAGCAGCTGCGCCAGCACGACGGCGAAGGCGCCGACGCGGCCGCCGCCCGTCGAGGCGGCGCGGTCCAGCAGGGACCAGGCCAGGAGCCGGATCACGACCCCGCTGTCCGGACGATCGAAGACGGGCGCGATCAGGGCCTCGACGATGGAGCGCAGGACCGTCTCCAGCGAGCTTCCCCGGTCGAGATCCTCGGCAACGATGATCTCGGCGCTCCAGCGCGACAGGGCGGTGTCGACGACGAGCGCGTGGAGCTCGTCCTTGCTGCGGAAATGATAGTTCACGGCAGCAACGTTCACCCCGGCCCGTGCGGCGATATCGCGGATGGTCGTTGCGTGGAAACCCTGCGCCGCGAACAGCGCCGTGGCCGCTTCCAGAATGCGGGCACGCGAGCGGCCGGGGCTGTCGATCGCGGGCGGGCGCCGCGCGTCCGTGGCAACGCGCTCGCCGTCTTCAGAGGCCATGGTCATCCACGGCGTAGGCTAGGCGCAGCTCCGCGGCCAGGAAGCTGCGCCAGCCGGGCAGGCAGGAGAGCACCACGCCCTTCCATCCGAAGGCCTGCCGGCTCCAGGCGCCACGGTCGATGGTGTCGACCTGGCGCTCGATGCCATGCTGGCCGAAGAGCAGCCGCGTGGTTCCCTCAATTTTGACGCGCCGGCCGGTCGGGGTGAAGTCATAGGAGGCGGTCCAGCCGACCTGGGCCGCGCTGGCCGCCGCGTTCTCGACCTGAAAGGCCATGGCCCGGTTGGCGGTCTGTCGCAGGAAGCCGCCGGCAGCCTGGGCGATCTCCCGGCCTTTGAGCTCACCGAGCAGCGCATGATAGAGCACGGCCTCCGGCGCGTAGCCGGCAGACAGGCTCGGCAGGTCGGCCGCGCCCAGGGCGCTGAAGTGCTGGTGAGCGCGATCCCAGCTTTCGCGGGCGCGCTCGATGTCGATGCAGGGGCGATAACGCTTTGCTTGGGGCAGGCGCTCGAGCGGCTGGGCGCCGGCAACGATCGCTTCCAGAGCCGTGATCCTGGACATGGCGGTTCCTTTCTCCCTCCGCGATGAACAACGGCAGCAACGCTGCTCGGGCGCCGCCGGTCATTTGCGTCAGTCTGGTTTTGAGCCTCTCACGTCTCCCCCGATTGTCTCCGGCGGGCCTTTTTGTGTCCGGATGTGTCTGGACCCGGCATGGACAAAGCTGATGACAACAAAGCTCGGCAGAAGCTTTCCGGAGCGTGTAATTTCAGGCTCATGATGACTGCACAGACCCATATCCTGATCGTCGAGGATGACGGCGAGATCGCCCGCGGCACGGCCCGCTTCCTCAACCAGTCCGGCTACCGCGTCTCGATCGCGCCCGATGCGCGCACGATGGACCGCCTGATGAAGGATGCGCGCATCGACCTGATGCTGCTCGACCTGATGCTGCCCGGAGAGGACGGATTGTCGATCTGCCGCCGGCTCAGGGCCAGCAACCGCATGCCCATCATCATGCTCACCGCGATGGGCGAGGAGATGGACCGGGTGGTCGGCCTGGAGCTCGGCGCCGACGATTACCTCGCCAAGCCCTTCTCCACGCGCGAGCTGCTGGCGCGCATCCGTGCCGTCCTGCGCCGGGGCGCGGAGAATGGCGGCAGCGAAGCCATGCCGCGGGGGCACAAGCTGACATTCGATGGCTGGATTCTCGATCCGGCGACCCGTCAGCTTCACAACCGCGACAAGGTAAAGGTGGTGATGACCGGGGCCGAGTTCGACCTGCTCGCCGCCCTGTGCGAACGCCCGCGCCGCGTTCTCACCCGCGACCAGCTGCTCGATCTCACGCAAGGGCGGGCGGCAGGCCCGTTCGACCGCTCGATCGACACGCTGATCAGCCGGATCCGACAGAAGATCGAGCCGGACCCCAAAGACCCTCTCTACATCCAGACCGTGCGCCTCGGGGGCTACATGTTCACGCAGGAGGTCAAACCGCTATGACGACCATGAGCCGGCTGTCTCCGTTCAACCACTCGATCCTGCTGCAGGTCGGCACGGTCCTGATCATCTGCCAGATCCTGGCGCATGCGGGCACGTTCTTCTTCATGGTTTGGCGCTACGAGAGGCCCGATCTTCTCAGCGCGACCTCCGTCAGCACCGTGCAGGCGATCGGCTTCTACGAGGTGCTGAAGAGGGCTGATCCGACCGAGCGCGCCAGCCTCGAGAAAGCCCTGTCCCATTCCGAGATCGGGCTCGAGGTCATCAAATCCGATCGACTGGTCGTCGCTCCGAGGGGCCTGCTGCCGGGCAACGCCATGCTGGACGGCCTTGAGAAAGCCCAGCCGGAGCTTCTGCACGCCATGTCGCTGGTGCGGCGGCAAGCCGGCCCCGGCGGGACCCCGAACGCAGACCTGATCGCGCTGTCGCTCGGCGACGGCACGGCGCTGGTGTTCGATCCGGAGCGTGACAGCACCCGGCTGAACCTTCCGCGCTTCGTGGTGCCTCTGGCCTTCACGATGCTGTTCGTGCCGCTGGCGGTCCTGTCGTTGTGGGGCGCTCGCATGCTGACCGCGCCCCTGCGCCGCCTCGCGGAAGCCGCCGACCGCTTCGCCATCGACCTCGACGCGACGCCGCTGGCCCAGCAGGGCCCGGCCGAGATCAGGACCCTCGCACACGCCTTCAACGCCATGAAGACCCGCATCCGCCAGCTGGTCGAAAGCCGCTCGCGCATGCTGGCCGCCGTCAGTCACGATCTGCGCACGCCGCTGACCCGGCTGAGGCTGCGGGCGGAGGCGCTGGCCGATGGCGAGGACAAGGAGCGGACGCTGCGGGACGTGGTGGCGATGGACAGGATGATCGGCCACGCCCTCTCCTATCTGCGCGACCAGGCTTCGCCATCGGCACGCGAGCGCGTCGACCTTGCAACGCTGCTCGAATCCATTTGCGACGACTTCGCCGATACCGGCCGGCCCGCCAGCTACCACGGGCCTCGCAACGTTGTGCTCGACTGCGAGCCCGATCTGATGACGCGGGCGATCTCCAACCTCGTCGACAATGCCCTGAAGTTCGGCCATGTCGCGAAGGTCAGCCTCGACACGCGGTCATCCGCCGAAGTCGTGATCCGCGTCGAGGATGAGGGGCCCGGCATCCCGGACGAAGCCAAGTTCATGGTCTTCGAGCCGTTCAGCCGCGGCGACGAAGCGCGCGGCGCGCCCGAGACCGAAGGCTTCGGCCTTGGCCTCGCCATCGCCAGGCAGATCGTGGAGCGGCATGGCGGACAGATCACGCTGCACGATCGCCAGCCGAACGGGCTGTGCGTGCAGGTGGTGCTGCCCGTGCGGGGCCGCCCTCCCGTGCGCATGCCTGCCGTTCAGGTCCCGAGCGCTCCCGCGATGCGGACGGAACAGGCGAAGTCATGACCTCCCGACATCGCTTCGTCCTAGCTGGCGCGCTGCTGGCCGCCGCCGCCGGCTTGCCTGCGATCCAGAGCCTGCGCCCCGCCATCGCCCAGTCTCCCGGCCCCGAGCAGAGGCCTGCGGCGGCGCCGGTCGCGCGCGTCATGGCGCTCGGCCGGATCGAGCCGGTCTCGGAGCTCGTCAGGGTCGGCGCGCCGGCCGGACAGGATGGCGGCCGTCTTGCAGAGATCCGCGCCAGCGAAGGCGATTGGGTCACGCAAGGCGACATCATCGCGACGCTCGACACCCGGCCACGCCTGATGGCGGCCCTGGAACAGGCGGAGGCAACGCTGTCGGTTCGGCATGCGTCGCTCGCGAAGATGACGGCCGATCTCGATCATCAGGAGAAGACGCTGACCGCAGCCCTTGAACAGCAGGAAGCGCAGCGGGACCGCGCGAAATGGGAGTTCGACAGGCTCCGCCAGCTGCAGCAATCCGGCATCTACCGGGACGCCGCGCTGATCGACAAGCGGCTGGCGATGGAGGCCGCGAACTTCGCGCTTGAGAGCGCGCGCTTCGCCCTCCAGCGCAACCAGAAGCGCGACCCCAATGGCATGAGGCTCGACGAGGCCGGCGCCCAGGCCGAGATCGTCCAGGCCGAGGCCGCCGTAGCGCGCGCCCGCGCGGACCTCGACTTCAGCGTCATCCGCGCGCCTGTCACCGGGCGTGTCCTGCGCAAGACGGGGCGGCTCGGCGAGCAGATCGGACAGGAGGGCCTCGTCGAGATCGCCGACACCCGCCAGATGTATGTGCGCGCCGAGGTGTTCGAGAGCGACCTTCGCCACGTCGTGGCCGGCGCGCTGGCGAGCGTCACCTCACGGGCGCTGGACGGCGCGCTGACAGGGACCGTCGAGAGGCTTGGCCTCAAGGTGAGCCGGCAATCCATCATTGGCGAGGACCCGGCCGCCGCCCTGGACGCACGCGTGATCGACGTCCTCGTCAGGCTCGACGGCCCGTCGTCGCAGCGCGCGGCGGCGCTGACCGGGCTTCAGGTGCGCGTCGCCTTCATGCGGCAAACCGGCTCATGAACCCGCTTCGCGCCCTTCTCGGCCGCACGCCGCTCGGCTGGCTGCAACTGGCCCATCACCCGATGCGCTTCGCCATGGCGATCGCGGGCGTCGCCTTCGCGGTGATGCTCGTCTTCATGCAGCTCGGCTTCAAGAACATGCTGTTCGACACGACGGTCATGTTTCACAAGCAGCTCAAGGCCGACATCGTGCTGGTCAACCCGGCCGCGCGGAACCTGATCGACATCCGCACCTTCCCGCGGCGGCGCCTGATGCAGGCCCTCTCGGTCGACGGCGTGGCGGATGGCGAGGCGCTCTACATCGCCCAGGTCAACTGGAACAAGCCGGGGACAACCGAACGCGGCATCATCCTGGCCATCGGCATCCGCAGCGATTTCGACGCCTTCCACACGCCCGGCGTCTCGGCCCAGCAGCCCTCGCTCTCGCTGGCGGGAACCGCGCTGTTCGACACCGGCTCGCGCGGCGATTTCCGCGACTTTGCCCAAGGCATCCAGTACGGGCAGCATCCCTCCACGGAGATCGGCGGCAAGCGCATCACATTCGAGGGCCTGTTCCGGCTTGGGGCCTCGTTCGGGTCGGAGGGTTCGATCATCGTCTCGGATCAGACCTTCTTCGCCATCCAGCCGCGCGCCAATCCGGGAACACCCAGCCTGGGCATGATCAAGGTGACGCCCGGGCGCGACCCGGAAGAGGTGGCAAAGCGGATTGCCGCGCTGGTCGACGGGCCGGACGTGAAGGTGATGACGATGACCGAGTTCATCCGGACCAGCCGCGCCTTCCTCGAGCGGGAATCCCCCATCGCCTACATCTTCACTTTCGGCATGATCATGGGGCTGGTGGTCGGCGTGGTCATCGTCATCCAGATCCTGTCGACCGACGTGCAGGACCACCTGCCCGAATACGCCACGTTCAAGGCGATGGGCTTCACCAACCGGTCCCTGCTCTCCATCGTCTACGAGCAATCGGCGATCCTCACCGTGTTCGGCTTCCTGCCCGGGCTGATCGCCTCGCTCGGTGTGTACGAGCTGGTGCGGCGCGGCGTCTCGATGCCGATTGCCATGCCGCTGGACAGGGTGCTGAGCGTGTTCGCGCTCACAGCCGGCATGTGCGCGTTCGCCGGCACGGTCGCGCTCCGGCGCGTCTCCACGGCCGACCCGGCGGAGGTGTTCTGATGGGCCAGCCCGAGACGGCGCCGGCCATCGCGATCCCTGCCATCGCGATCCATGGCCTAAACCACTGGTATGGCGAGGGCGCCATGCGCAAGCAGGTGCTGCACGGCATCGACCTCGTCGTGCAGCCCGGCGAAGTCGTGTTCCTGATGGGCCCGTCGGGCTGCGGCAAGACCACCATCCTGACCCTGGCCGGCGCGCTGCGCTCGGTGCAGGAGGGACAGGTCGCGGTGCTCGGCCGCGACCTCCTCGGCGCGGGAGAGCGCGAGCAGGTCGAGACCCGCCGCCGCATCGGCTTCGTCTTCCAGAACCACAACCTGCACCGCAGCCTGACGGCGCTCGAGAACGTGCGCATGGGGCTGGAGGCGCAAGGCCATCGGCTGCCGGCCGACGCCGATGCGCGCTGCCTTGCCCTGCTCGATGTGGTGGGACTCGCCGACCATGCCCACAAGCGGCAGGACAAGCTCTCGGGCGGCCAACGCCAGCGCGTCGCCATCGCCCGCGCTTTGGTGGCCGATCCGCCCATCGTGCTGGCCGACGAGCCGACCGCGGCGCTCGACAGCCGCACCGGCTTCGAGATCATCGCGCTCCTGCGCCGCCTCGCCAAGGAGCGGGGCCTCTCCGTGCTCATGGTCACCCATGACAGCCG
>JAIXZF010000200.1 GCA_027489835.1 Hyphomicrobiales bacterium | reverse complement strand
TCCCGGAACTTGACGCCGATCACGCCGAACGGCCGGCTTGCTGTAGCAAGCGGAACGAACAGCCACTCGGCATTGGGAAGCGTGCCGGTTCCGGCCCCTGCCGCCTCCGCCTTGTCGAACGCCCAGCGCGCGGCGCCCTCGGCGCGCGGATCGAGATCCTCGACGATGGCCGGCCAGCCCTGCACCTGCTCAAGGGCGCCCCCGGCGCCGGGCGTCATGATCAGCACATGCGCATCCAACGTCTTCGCCGTATGGGCTGAAGCGGCCCATAGCACGTCGTCCGAGTTGGTCGCGGAAGCGATCTTCCGGGCGAATTCGTAAAGCGTCTCGGTGCGCGTCTGCGATGCGCGCATCGCTTCGACCTGCGCCTTGAGGCGGCTGGCGAGCGTGCCCGTGAAGATGGCCCCCAGCAGGAAGACGGCGAGCGATGCGACGTCGGAGGATCGCGAAACGGCGAGCGTGTAGTAGGGCTCGGTGTAGAAGTAGTTGTAGGCGAGGAAGCTTGCTGCGCTGGCCAGGAGTGACGGCGCGAGGCCGAAGCGTGCGCCCACAAGCATCACGGCCAGCAGATACAGCACGGTGATGGCGCCCGTCGGGATCGCGTCCCAGACGCTGATCGGCCACGCCAGCAGCGAGGCGAGGCCCACCGCCGCGCCAGCGGCGACGTGACCCCGCCAGTTGGCGTGCTGCATTGCAGGCGCGGAAGCCGCCTGACGACGCACGGCGCGCGCATGCGGAGCGACCACCGTCACTTCGAAATCGGTCGCACTGTCGAGCAGTTTCTCCGACACGGGCTCACGCCACAGGGACATGACGCGCTGGGCAAAGGCGCCTTGCCAGCGCGGCCGGCCGATGAGCAGGCGGGTGACGTTGCGGGCGCGCGCGAAGCGTAGCAGTTCGCCGGCCGCGTCGGATTCGGCGCGCAATGTGACCGTCTCGGCGCCAAGGGTCTCGGCGAGGCGCAGACTGTCTGCTGTCATCTGGCGTGCGGCGGCGTTCATGGTCTCGTGCTGGGGCGTCATGACCGTAGCCACGATCCATGGGATCTTGGCGCGTTCCGCCATTCTCCTGCCAGTGCGCACAAGCGCCTTGGAGGCTGGTCCCTCGTTGATGCAGACCAGAAGCCGATCCTCGGCCGGCCAGACTCCGGTCACCGCGTCAGCCTTCATCAGGCTCAGCATGTCGGCATCGACCCGCCCGGCTGCGGCGCGCAGGGCCATCTCGCGCAACGCAGTCAGCTTGCTGCGCGTGAAGAAATTGTCGAGCGCGCGGGCCGCTTGCTGCGCCTGATAGATCTTGCCGTCCTTCAGCCGCTGGATCAGGTCCTCGGGAGGAAGGTCGATGAGCTCGATCTGGTCGGCCCTGGCGAGCACCTCGTCCGGCACGGTTTCCTGCACGCGAACGCCGGTGATCCGCGCGATGGCATCATTCAGGCTTTCGATATGCTGGATGTTGAGCGTGGTGAGGACATCGATGCCGGCGTCGACCACCTCCATCACATCCTGCCAGCGCTTGGGATGGCGTGAGCCCGGCGCGTTCGTGTGCGCGAATTCATCGATCAGGGCGAGCTTCGGGCGTCGCTCCAGCAGCGCGTCGAGATCCATTTCGGCGAGCTGCTGCCCGTGATGGTCGATGGTCTTGCGCGGCAGGATGTCGAGCCCCTCAAGGAGCGCTTCGGTATCGGAACGGCCATGGGTCTCGATAAGCGCCGCCACAACATCGACGCCGGCGCGCTTGCGGCTCCTCGCATCCTCGATCATGGCGAAGGTCTTGCCGACGCCGGGCGCGGCGCCGAGGAAAATCTTGAGGCGCCCGCGGCGTGAGGCGCCGGTCTCCTCGGCGCGGGCGGCGTCGAGGAAGCTCTCCGGGCTCGGGCGTTGCTCCGTTTCAGCCGCCATCGGGTGAACTTAAGGCCTCGATGCTTCGAGCGCGAGGTTGAGCGCGAGCACATTGACGCGCGGCTCGCCGAGCAAGCCCAGCGCGCGACCTTCGATGTGCCGCTCCACCAGCACACGCAGCTGCGCCTCGGGCAGGCCGCGCGCCTGCGCCACACGCGGGATTTGAACGAGCGCGCCAGCAGGCGAAATGTGCGGATCAAGCCCCGAGGCTGATGCCGTGACCATGTCGGCCGGCTGCGGCCCTCTCCCCAGTGCCTTCGCACGCGCTTCGACAGCATCGGCCAGCGCCTTGCTGGACGGGCCGAGATTGGACCCCGTCGAACTCCCGGCATTGTAGGGGGCGTCGACGGTCTTGGAGGGGTCGGACGGGTCGGGCGCGCTGGTGGTGGAAGGCCGACCATGGAAGTAGCGGTCCGAGGTAAAAGCCTGTCCGATCAGGCTCGAGCCGCGGACGACGCCATCCTGACTGACAAGAGAGCCATTGGCTTGCGCCGGCAGGACCGCTTGACCGATCACGGTGATCGCGAGCGGATAGACGAGGCCCGTCAGCAGCGTGAAGAACAGCGTGAGCACGAGCGCGGGACGAATGACGGACATGGTCGGGTCTCCTCAGACGAGGCCAAGGGCGTTGACGACAAGATCGATCGCCTTGATGCCGATGAACGGAACGATCAGCCCGCCAAGGCCGTAAACGGCCAGGTTGCGGGTCAACAGGGCGGATGCGGAGGACGGCGTATAGGCGACGCCCCTGAGCGCGATCGGGATCAGCGCGACGATAACGAGCGCATTGAAGATGATCGCCGACAGGATGGCGCTCTGCGGCGAGGCGAGCCCCATCACGTTGAGCAGACCGAGGCCTGGATACGCGGCGACGAACAGCGCCGGCAGGATGGCGAAATACTTCGCTACGTCATTGGCGATGGAGAAGGTCGTGAGCGCTCCGCGCGATATCAGCAGCTGCTTGCCGACCATGACGATCTCGATCAGCTTGGTGGGGTCGCTGTCGAGGTCGATGAGGTTGCCGGCTTCCTTGGCCGCCGGCGTGCCGGAATTCATCGCGACGCCGACATCGGCCTGGGCCAGCGCCGGCGCATCGTTCGAGCCGTCGCCGCACATGGCGACCAGCTTGCCTTCGGCTTGCTCCTTGCGGATGAGGGCGAGCTTCGCCTCCGGCGTCGCCTCTGCCAGGAAATCGTCGACACCTGCTTCGGCTGCGATGGCGGCGGCGGTGAGGGGGTTGTCGCCCGTGATCATCACCGTGCGGATGCCCATCTTGCGCAGTTCCGCAAAGCGCTCGCGGATATGCGGCTTGACGATGTCCTTCAGGTAGATGACGCCAAGGATCTGAGCCCCGCGAGTCACGACCAGCGGGGTGCCGCCAGCATTGGCGATGGTCTTCACCGCAGCTTCGAGCTCCGAGGTGGCCGACTGCCCAAGATGGCGCAGCACGGAGTCGGCCGCGCCCTTCCTGATGCTGACGCCGTCTGTCAGGTCGACGCCCGACATCCTGGTCTGGGCGGTGAAGGGCACGAAGGTTCCGATGTCGGCGGTAGGCTGAAAGCCGTGGAGCTTGGTCGCCAGTTCCACGATCGATCGCCCTTCCGCAGTCTCGTCGGCAAGCGACGACAGATGGGAGGCTTCGGCGACGTCGCGCTCGCTGACGCCCCCAACAGGCACGAAGGCCGCAGCCATCCGATTGCCGAAGGTGATGGTACCGGTCTTGTCGAGCAGCAGCACGTCGATATCGCCGGCCGCTTCGACCGCCCGGCCGGATTTGGCGATGACGTTGGCCTTCACCAGACGGTCCATGCCAGCGATGCCGATGGCGGAAAGGAGGCCCCCGATCGTGGTGGGGATCAGCGTCACGAACAGGGCGGCGAGATAGATCACCGGCAGGCTGGTGCCGGACCAGCTGGCGAAGAAGGGCAGCGTCACCACGACCAGCAGGAAGACCAGAGTCAGCCCCGCGAGCAGAATATTGAGCGCGATCTCGTTGGGCGTCTTCTGGCGCTTGGCGCCTTCCACCATGGCGATCATGCGGTCGAGGAAGGTGTCGCCCTGCCGTGCCGTGACGCGGACGACGAGCCAGTCGGAGACGATCGTCGTGCCGCCTGTCACGGAGGACCGATCGCCGCCAGCCTCGCGGATGACGGGCGCGCTCTCTCCGGTGATCGCGCTCTCATTGACCGAGGCGACGCCTGCGATGATCTCGCCATCGGCGGGGATGAGGTCGCCGGCCTTGACCAGAATGATCTCGCCGGGCTCCAGCAGCTCCACATCCTGCATCTCATACAGTTCTCGATCGGGCGGGTTGAGCAGCACCCGCGCCTTGCCGCTGGATTTCGTGGCGCGGAAGGCATCGGCGCGCGCCTTGCCGCGTCCCTCCGCGACCGCCTCAGCGAAGTTCGCGAAGATCACGGTGAACCAGAGCCAGATCGTGATCTGCAGCCCGATCCAGAAGGTCGGACCGCTGGCGAGGCCCTCCCGGATGGTGAGCACCGTCGCCAGAATCGAGACGAGGGCGGTGGCGAACATCACCGGGTTGCGGGCGAGGCTGCGCGGGTCGAGCTTGGCGAAGGACTGGCCGATGGCCGGGCGGATGATGTCCGGCGCGAAGAGGTCGATGTCGTTGGGGGCGCGCTTGGTCATGGCTCTCAGCTCTCAGAAACTCTGGCCGCGCAGCATCGAGACGTGCTCCGCGATGGGGCCGAGCGCGAGCACCGGAAGGAAGGTGAGCGCGCCGACGATCAGGATCGTGACGATCAGCAGCACGACGAACACCGGCCCATGGGTGGGGAAGGTGCCGGCGGTCGCAGCGGCCGGCGTCTTGGCGGCGAGCGAGCCCGCGATGGCGAGGATCGGCAGGATGTAGCCGAAACGCCCGAGGATCATGGCGAGGCCGAGGAAGCCGTTGTGCCAGGCTGTGTTGGCGTTGAAGCCCGCGAAGGCCGAGCCGTTGTTGCCGGTCGCCGAGGTGTAGGCGTAGATCAGCTCGGACAGCCCGTGCGGCCCCGCATCCTGCACGCTCGACTGGGCGTTGCCTGTGGCGATGGCGAGGGCGGCGAGCACGAGGATGCCCACCGGCATGATCAGAAGCGTCAGCGCCGCGAGCTTGATCTCGCGCGCCTCGATCTTCTTGCCGAGATACTCCGGCGTGCGGCCGACCATCAGACCGGCCAGGAACACCGTCAGGACCACGAAGAGCAGCATGCCGGTGAGGCCGACGCCGACGCCGCCATAGACGATCTCGCCGAGCTGGATGTTGAGCATGGCGACGAGCCCGCCCAGCGGCGTCAGGCTGTCATGCATGGCGTTGACGGAGCCGTTCGAGGCTGCGGTCGTCGTCACCGCCCAGAGCACGGAACCGACGGTGCCGAAGCGGACCTCCTTGCCTTCCATGTTGCCGGCTAAGGGATCGGCGAAGGCCGCGTGCAGCGGATTGCCGGCGCGCTCGGCTGCGTAGAGCAGGACGAACGCCATCGTGAGCAGGATCGCCATCGCCGCGAACAGCGCATAGCCCTGCCGGCGGTCGCCCACGAGGCGGCCATAGGTGAAGACCAGCGCGGCCGGGATCACCAGGATCGCGATCATCTGCAGGAAGTTGGCGACGGCGTTCGGGTTCTCGAACGGATGCGCTCCATTGACGTTGAAGAAGCCGCCGCCATTGGTGCCGAGCATCTTGATCGCGATCTGCGAGGCGACGGGACCGAGCGCGATCGTCTGCCGGGAGCCCTCGAGCGTCGCGGCCTCGACCGAGCTGGCCAGCGTCTGTGGCGCTCCGAGCGCCAGAAGCGCGATCGCGAAAACGACCGACAGCGGCAGCAGGATGTAAAGGACGATCCGCACAAGATCCTGCCAGAAATTGCCGATCACCCGTGCCTGACGCGCCGCGAAGCCGCGCGCCACGGCCGCTGCAACCGCGATTCCCGAAGCCGCCGAGAGGAAGTTCTGCGTCGTCAGTCCCGCCATCTGGCTGAAGTGGGACAGCGTCGTTTCCCCGCCATAGCTCTGCCAGTT
>JAIXZF010000385.1 GCA_027489835.1 Hyphomicrobiales bacterium | reverse complement strand
TCGGACATCGATGTGCGCAAGGGCGAGTTCGTCGCCATCGTGGGCGAGTCGGGGTCGGGCAAATCCCAGAGCATCCTGGCGGCCATGGGCCTGCTGGCGCAGAACGGCGAGGTGACCGGTTCGATCCGCTATCGCGGCCAAGACATCATCGGCATGTCGCAGCGTGAGCTCAACACTCTGCGCGGCGTCAAGCTCTCGATGATCTTCCAGGAGCCGATGACTTCGCTCGACCCGCTCTACCGGATCGGAGCGCAGATCGGCGCGACGCTGAGGCGGCATCAGGGCCTGTCCCGCCGGGAGGCGCGGGCGCGGGCGCTGGAACTGCTCAAGCTGGTCCGCATGCCACAGCCCGAAAGGCGACTCGATTCCTACCCACACGAGCTTTCGGGCGGACAGCGCCAGCGGGTGATGATCGCCATGGCGCTGGCCAACGATCCCGACATCCTGATCGCGGACGAGCCGACCACGGCGCTCGACGTGACCATCGAGGCTGAAATCCTGCGCCTGATCGCCGAGCTCAGGCAGCGGCTCGGCATGGCGGTGGTGCTCATCACCCACGACCTCGGAATCGTGCGCGCTTTTGCGGACCGGGTCTACGTCATGAGGCTTGGCGAGATCGTCGAGGCGGGCGAGGCCAAGGCGCTGTTCGCCGCCCCGCAGCACCCCTATACGCGCATGCTGCTTGGAGCCGAGCCCGACGGCCAGAAGGAGCCGCCGCCTCCTGACGCTCCCGTCATGGTCGAGGCGAAGGATGTCCGCGTCACCTACCGGATGGACAGGGGCCTGTTCGGGCGCGACCGCGCCGAGATCAGGGCGGTGGACGGCGTGAGCCTGACGCTGCGCAAAGGCCAGACCATCGGCATTGTAGGCGAGTCGGGGTCGGGCAAGTCGACGCTGGGCAAGGCGATCCTCAGGCTCGCCCCGGCCTCGGGAGCGATCAGCTTCGAGGATCGGGCGTTGCTACCCCTCGCTCGGGAGGCGATGCGGCCGCTGCGCAAGCAGATGCAGGTGGTGTTCCAGGACCCGTTCGGCTCTCTCAGCCCGCGCATGAGCGTGGGCGACATCATCACCGAGGGGCTCTTGGTCCATGAGCCCGCCTTGACCCGCCGCGACAGGGATGCCCGCGCGGCGCAGGCGCTCAGGGAAGTCGAGCTCGATCCGTCCATGCGCAACCGCTACCCGCACGAGTTCTCCGGCGGGCAGCGCCAGCGCATCGCGATCGCGCGGGCCATGGTGCTCAAGCCCCATGTGGTCATCCTCGACGAGCCGACCTCGGCGCTCGACCGCACGGTGCAGAAGGCCATCGTGCTGCTGCTCAAGGACTTCCAGGCACGGTACGGGCTGTCCTACCTGTTCATCAGCCACGACCTCGCCGTCGTGCGCGCGATGTCCGACGAGGTCATGGTGATGAAGGACGGCAAGGTGGTGGAAGCCGGCCCCACCGCGCGCATCTTCGACGATCCGCAGGACGTCTACACGCGGACGCTGATCGCCGCTTCGCGAAAGCACTGAGCCGGGCGCAGGCCGTCGGCGCGACGGCGGGGCTTGACCGGCCGGCGGCAAACGGCCCATTTGCGGTCAGCTTCGCCGCATCCAGGAATTCCGCATGTCCCGCATCGTCTACGTCAGTGGCGACTTCCTCCCCGAGGAGGAGGCCAAGGTGTCCGTGTTCGACCGGGGCTTCACCTTCGCGGACGGGATCTACGAAGTGACCGCGGTCATCGACGGCAAGCTGGTCGACCTCGACGCGCATCTGGCGCGGCTCGAACGCTCCTGCGGCGAGATCAGGCTCGACCTGCCCTGCAGCCGGGCCGAGCTTGCGGCGCTCCATGCAGAGCTGGCGCGCCGCAACGGCCTGACCTCGGGCGGCGTGTATCTGCAGGTCACCCGCGGCGCGGTCGACCGTAGCTTCCCTTTCCCGACGGGAATCCGGCCGACGCTCGTGATGTTCACGCAGGCGCGCGCCATGCCGCGGCAGGTGTCGCGCGGCTACAAGCTCCTGAGCGTGCCAGATCTGCGCTGGAAGCGGCGCGACATCAAGAGCGTCGGGCTGCTGGCGCAGGTCCTGGCCAAGCAGGCGGCGGCCGAGGCCGGCTGCGACGAGGCGCTGATGATCGAGGATGGCGTCATCACGGAGGGCGGCTCGTCCACGGCCTGGATCGTCAGGGACCGGACGCTGATCAGCCGTCCGCTGTCGAACGCCGTGCTGCCCGGAATCACGCGCGCCGCGGTCCTGAGCTACCTCGCCGAGACGGGCTTCTCCTTCGAGGAGCGGGCCTTCACGCTCGAGGAGGCGCTGGCGGCGGACGAGGTGATCGTGACGGCCGCGACATCGCTGGTGATGCCGGCGACCGAGATCGACGGCCAGCCCATCGGCGGCGGCCAGCCCGGCCCGGTCGCGCGGCGCCTGCGCGAGATCTATTTCGACCTCGCGGCCGAGGGCGGAGCGCTGGGCTGAACGCCGATCAGCGGCGGGCGCGGCGCGGCGTGGCGCCGCCGGGGTTCAACGTAAGGAAGACGTCGATGTCGCCGCCGGCCTTGAAGGCCTCGGCGGGAACGACGATGCCCGATTCCACATGGGTCCACGTGGCCTGGGCCTCACCGGCCGGGATCGTGGCGCCGACCCGCACGTTGCGCGAGGCGATCACGGTGTCGGCGCGCCTGACTTCGATACGCAGCGTCGCACCCATCGGGCCGGCCGAGCCGGCCGGGCCGACGAGCACACGGCCCTCGGCGCCGACGCGCATGGTTACGGGGCCACCGGCCGTGCCCGCGCATTCGCGGGCCACGTCGGTGAGCGTAATCTGCGAGCGGACGCTTTCGCTGTCGCCGCCACCGATCCTGAGCGCGGCGCCGCCCGGCACGATCACGACCGACGGGCACTCGATCTCTTCCTCCACCGGCTGCATGGGCGGCGGGGGCGAGGTGGTGCCGAAGCGCATGAGGTTGGCGAGGGCGGAACCGCCCGAGGGCGCGGACGGCGCAGAGGGTTCGGATGTCGAGCCCGGGAGAAGGCCGCTCATGCAGCCGCCCAGCACGAAGCCGAGCGCGAGGACGGGCATCGCCCTCAGAAGGACGGAACGCTGGGACGCGGAATGCGAGGTGGTCACGGAAGCTTCTCCAGCCCTGCGGCGAACCCGTTGAGCGACACCGGTATGCCGATGCCCTCCTCGGGCGTCTGGAATACGATGAAGGTCGCGTTCTGCCCGGACTTGAGGTTGTTGACAAGCGCATCGTCCATGACGACCTCGGCGATGCAGCCGGTGTTGAGGCAGCGCACGAAGCCGGCCCGGCCGATGTCCTTGTCGTCGATCTTGAGCCCGAGGCCGGCCGGCAGCAGCACGCCGAGGGGGGCGACCACGCGCAAGAGCCGGCTCTGGTTGTCGGCGGTCTTGAGCGCGATGACCAGGAGCGTGACGTTCGGCCGATCTTCCGCCGCGACGTTCTGGACCAGGGCGCATTGCTCGGCCCGCGCGCCGGGGGGCGTCTCGCAGCGCATCTGCCAATCGCCATGGGAGCCGCGAACGACACCCTGCGCGCCAGCGGAGCCGGCGAAGCCCAGGCCTGCCGCGACCGCGCCGAGCATAACGAGGAACCGCCTCATGCCGCCTTCTTTCCTATCCGTCCGGGCGCGTCCCGCCGAATCGGCAGGCTGGCCCGGGCCGTTTCCCGGAGCGTGCGTTCGCACCATGAGCGCGGCCGGGTGTCAAGAACGCTGCTCGGCACGAAGGCCGGCGGAGGCCCGAAGCAGGCCCGCGCCGATGTGCAGCTATGTCGCATAAACTGCGCCAAACTGGCAATTGAATCGCTGGCGCGCTTGTGATCTTTGATCTAGAGCAATGCCCCGTCGCGACCCGTGGATTTTCCGGGCCGCAGCGTGCGCCCGCCCATGCAGGCAGGCCGCCCAAGGGGACTGGTGAAGGAGCCAAGAAGACCATGCGTGGACTGAAAAACCGCGTTTCGCGAGGCGCCGCGGCCGTGACGGGCGCCGTCATGGGAGCGCTCTGCGCAGGTGCAGCCTTCGCGGCTCCGAACGGCCCCGACGGCTCGATGAACCTGTCGACACCGGCCTCGAACAAGATGGCCGAGATCGTCTGGTTCCACAACATGCTGCTGGTGATCATCACGGCCATCACGCTCTTCGTGCTGGCGCTGCTGGTCTACACCTGCTGGCGCTTCCAGGCCGCGCGCAATCCGGTGCCGTCCAAGCTGACGCACCATACCGGCCTCGAGGTCGCCTGGACGATCATCCCGGTGCTGATCCTCGTGGTCATCGCGATCCCGTCCTTCCGCATCCTGCGCGAGCAGCTGGTCATCCCGCCCTCCGACATCACGCTGAAAATCACCGGCAAGCAGTGGTACTGGAGCTGGGAGTATCCCAAGGACAATGGCGGCTTCGCCTTCGATTCGCTGATGCTCGACGACAAGCAGCGCGCCGAGCTGATCAGCAGCGGCAAGGCCAAGGCCGAGGAGGCCCCGCGCCTTCTGGCCGTGGACAACGAGGCCGTGATCCCCGTCGGCAAGAACGTGCGCCTGCAGGTCACCGCGGCCGACGTCATCCACAAGTTCGCCATGCCGGCCTTCGGCCTCAAGATCGACGCCATTCCGGGCCGGCTGAACGAGCTCTGGTTCCGCGCCGAGAAGGAAGGGCTGTATTACGGCCAGTGCTCCTTCATCTGCGGGCAGAACCACGCCTACATGCCGATCGCCATCCGCGTCGTCAGCCAGGAGCGCTACGCCGCATGGCTCGCCGAATCCCAGAAGAAATTCGCTGCCGCCAGCGGTGCGCCGACCCGTGTCGCCGCCGCGGCCGACCAGTGACATCAGACTGAACAAGGGATCATACCCATGGCATACGGCTCCGCCGCACACGCTGACGATCACGCCCACGACCATCCAACCGGATGGCGCCGCTGGCTGTATTCGACCAACCACAAGGATATCGGCACTCTCTACCTGATCTTCGCGATCTGCGCGGGCCTTGTCGGCACCTTCCTGTCCATTGCCATGCGCATGGAGCTTCAGGAGCCCGGCCTCCAGTATTTCGCCAACGGCCAGTCCTATAATGTGTTCGTGACGGGCCACGGCCTGATCATGATCTTCTTCATGGTCATGCCGGCGCTGATCGGCGGCTTCGGTAACTGGTTCGTGCCGCTGATGATCGGCGCGCCGGACATGGCCTTCCCGCGCATGAACAACATCTCGTTCTGGCTGACGGTCGCCGCCTTCGCGCTCCTGGTCACCTCGATGTTCGTCGAGGGCGCCCCCGGCTCCAACGGCGCTGGCACGGGCTGGACGGTCTATCCGCCCTTTTCGTCGTCGACCGGACATCCCGGGCCGGCCGTCGATTTCGGCATCTTCGCGCTGCACCTTGCCGGCGCTGCCTCGATCCTCGGCGCGATCAACTTCATAACCACGATTCTCAACATGCGCGCTCCTGGCATGACGCTGCACAAGATGCCGCTTTTCGCCTGGGCGATGCTGATCACCGCCTTCCTGCTGCTGCTGGCGCTGCCGGTCCTCGCCGGCGCGATCACCATGCTGCTGACCGACCGCAACTTCGGCACGACCTTCTTCGACCCGGCCGGCGGCGGCGACCCGGTGCTCTACCAGCACCTTTTCTGGTTCTTCGGCCATCCCGAAGTCTACATCATGATCCTGCCGGCCTTCGGCATCGTCAGCCACATCATCTCGACCTTCTCGAAGAAGCCCATCTTCGGCTATCTCGGCATGGCCTACGCCATGGTGGCGATCGGCGTGGTCGGCTTCATCGTGTGGGCGCACCACATGTACACGGTCGGCCTGTCGCTCAACACGCAGCGCTACTTCGTGTTCGCGACGATGGTCATCGCCGTGCCGACGGGCGTGAAGATCTTCTCCTGGATCGCGACGATGTGGGGCGGCTCGATCCGCTTCTCCGCCGCCATGGTCTGGGCCGTGGGCTTCATCTTCCTGTTCACCGTGGGCGGCGTCACCGGCGTCGTGCTGGCCAACGCCTCGGTCGACCGGGCGTTGCACGCCACCTACTACGTCGTCGCGCACTTCCACTACGTGCTGTCGCTCGGCGCCGTGTTCGGCATCTTCGCCGGCTGGTACTACTGGTTCCCGAAGATGAGCGGTTACGTGATCCCGGACTGGATGGGCCACGTGCACTTCTGGCTCGCCTTCATCGGCGCCAATGTGCTGTTCTTCCCGCAGCACTTCCTCGGCCTTGCCGGCATGCCGCGCCACTACGTCGACTACCCGGACGCCTTCGCCTATTGGCATTGGTGGTCATCGATGGGCTCCTACATCTTCCTCGTGAGCCTGTTCTGGTTCTTCGGCGCCGTCGCCTACGCCTTCGTCAAGAAGGAGCGCGCCGCCGACAATCCCTGGGGCGAAGGCGCCACCACGCTGGAGTGGACCTTGTCCTCTCCCCCGCCCTTCCACCAGTTCGAGACCCTGCCGCGCATCGCCGGCAAGGATCACTGAGCCCATCCACCACGACGTCGCCGGCCGGGCCCGATCGCCCGGCCGGCTCTCTTTCCCCGAACTCCGCCGCTTCCGCGGCGTTCAGGCAAAGAGAGCTCCCGACGGGCGGCGCCCGAGCCGGCGCCCCACATCACCGACAAGGCCCGTTTTCATGTCAGCCGCATTCGACAAGGCCGCCGATCAGAGCCTGCCCGCCAGCAGCGTCGGCGGAGATGTGGGCGATTACTTCCAGCTCCTGAAGCCGCGCGTCATGTCGCTGGTGATCTTCACCGCGCTGGTCGGCATCGTCGTCGCGCCGGGAACGATCCATCCGGTCATCGCCTTCGCCTCGCTCCTCGCCATCGCCGTCGGGGCGGGAGCCTCCGGCGCGCTCAACATGTGGTGGGACGCCGACATCGACGCGCTGATGACGCGCACCGCCAAGCGCCCCATCCCCGATGGCCGGATCACGCCCAAGGAAGCGTTCGCCTTCGGCATGGCGCTTTCGGTGGGCTCGGTGCTCGTGCTCGGCGTCGTGGCCAACTGGGTCGCGGCCGGGCTCCTCGCCTTCACCATCTTCTTCTACGCTGTCGTCTATTCGATGTGGCTCAAGCGCTCCACGGCGCAGAACATCGTGATTGGCGGCGCGGCCGGCGCCTTTCCGCCGATGATCGGCGAAGCTGTCGTCACAGGGAACATCGGCTGGGCCGGCTTCGTGCTCTTCACCATCATCTTCCTCTGGACCCCGCCGCATTTCTGGGCGCTCGCTATGGTCAAGGCCAAGGATTACGAGCGGGCCGGCGTGCCGATGATGCCGAACGTGGCGGGCGACGCTTCCACCCGCCGGCAGATCATGGCCTACACGATCGCGCTCGCGCTGTTCGCGCTGGTCCCGGCCGCGATAGGCATGGGAGGGGCCGCCTATCTCGCCGTCGCGGCGCTCGGCGGGCTCGGCATGGTCGGCATCGCCTGGCGCATCCTGAAGGCGCCCGACCTCGAGGCCAGCCACAAGGCCGGCATGCAGATGTTCGGCTTCTCGATCCTGTATCTGTTCGCGGTTTTCTCCGCCCTGCTCGCCGAGCACAGCCTCGGCGTGATGTGGGCGCTGCCGCGGCTGGTCTGACGGCCATGGCCGACGAGTTTCCCAAGCCGCCGCAGATAACGCCGGAAGCGGAGCGGATTCGCCGCAGGCGCTCCATGGCGATCGCGCTGGCGCTGGGGGCCCTGGTCGTGATCTTCTATGCCGTGTCGATGGTGAAGACGATCCGATGAGCCGCCCTGACACGCCAGACATCGCGAGGCTGAAGGCTGCGCGGACCGCGCTCTGGTGCGGGGCCATCGTCGTCTCGATGGCCGGGCTCGCCTTCGCGTCCGTGCCGCTCTACGACCTGTTCTGCCGCGTCACGGGCTTCGGCGGAACCCCCATGGTGCGCAGCGTCGCCGCCAGCGGGCAGTCCGACCGCGTCATGCAGGTTCGATTCGACGCCAATGTCTCGCCCCATCTCGGATGGAGCTTCGAGGCCGAGACGAGCGCCGTGCAGGCGCGGGTGGGCGAGACGAAGACGATCTTCTACAAGGTCACCAACCGGAGCGACCGGCCCAGCACGGGCATTGCGACCTTCAACGTCCAGCCGTCCCATGCCGGCGCGCATTTCGTGAAGATGCAGTGCTTCTGCTTCACCGAGCATACGCTGGGGCCGGGCGAGAGCATGGAAGCGCCAGTCGTGTTCTACATCGATCCGGACATCGAGGCGAACCGCGACCTGCGGAACATCCATTCGATCACCTTGTCCTACACCTATTTTCCGTCCAAAAACGGCCAGCCTGTCGCGGGGTCCGTGGCCGACGCGAAGACGGGCGGGGACAAACCGAAGCTCTGACGCTAAGACGATCAGGACCTGAGACCGAGAAGAGGGCGAAATGGCCGGCGGGATGACCAAGAACCACGATTACCACCTTGTCGATCCGAGCCCGTGGCCGATCATCGGCTCGCTCAGCGCGTTCACGATGGCGGTGGGCATGGTGCTCTACATGAAGGCGATGCCCGTCGCCGGCATGAAGATCGGCCCGCTCGTGCTGGGCGCCGGCATCCTCGGCGTGCTTTACACTATGTTCGCCTGGTGGGTGGACGTGGCGCGCGAGGCGACCCATCAGGGCCATCACACCCGCGTCGTGCAGATCCATCACCGCTACGGCATGATGATGTTCATCGCCTCCGAGGTGATGTTCTTCGTGGCCTGGTTCTGGGCCTATTTCGACGTGGCGCTGTTCGCCTCCGAGGCCCAGCAATACGCCCGCGCCGATTTCACCGGCGGCGTCTGGCCGCCCAAGGGCATCCAGACCTTCGATCCCTGGCACCTGCCGCTTCTCAACACGCTGATCCTGCTGACCTCGGGCACCACCGTAACTTGGGCCCATCACGCGCTGCTGCATGGCGACCGCAAGGGCCTCAAGCAGGCGCTGTGGATCACGGTCGCGCTTGGCGCGCTGTTCACCGTCTGTCAAGTCTACGAATATTCGCACGCCGCCTTCAGCTTCAAGGGCCATGTCTACGGCGCGACCTTCTACATGGCGACGGGCTTCCATGGCGCGCATGTGGTGATCGGCACCATCTTCCTCGCCGTCTGCCTGTACCGCGCCTATATCGGGCACTTCACGCCGAAGCAGCATCTCGGCTTCGAGTTCGCCGCCTGGTACTGGCACTTCGTCGACGTGGTGTGGCTGTTCCTCTTCGCCGCCATCTATGTCTGGGGCGCCGGAGCGCACGCCGCGGCCCATTGAGCCAACCGGCGAGACGATCAGCTTTCGGGGCGGCTCC
>JAIXZF010000112.1 GCA_027489835.1 Hyphomicrobiales bacterium | reverse complement strand
TGAGCAGGATGGAAGGTTCGTTCGTGCGCTTGCGGCCCCTCGGACCCTCGAAGGTCAGGAACTTGTGCTCCTTGCCGGGGGCGGGGGTGTAGACCAGCGCGAAGACGGAGCTCGCCTGAAAGGCGAAGGACTGGCAGGGGATCTCCCAGATCGCCGATTCCTCGCTCAGGTCGAAGCCGATCACCTCGCCGTCCATCAGGCGGTCCTCGCAGCCGAAGCGCCTCCTGGCGGATTGCTTGAGCTCACGCGCGACAAGCTGCTTGTTGATCACGCGGCGCACGAACGGGCCCACATGGTCCCCGGCAGCGGCGACCGGCGGCGCGGCGGGAGACGACGGCGCGTTCGTGGGTGGCGCATTCGTGGGTGCCGCGTTCGTCGGTGGCGCGGCGGGCGCGGCCACGGGCGGCGCTGTGGCCTGACGCGCCTGCGCTGGCGCAGGCGTTGCCGGGGCCGCCGGCGCGGCGACGCGCGGCGCGGCAGGCAGGGGCACCGGCTCGGTCGTGCAGCCCGCCCCGCCCTTCACCGACATGCGGAAGACCGGGCGGCCCTTCATGATGATGCTCATCGTGCCGCTCTCCACGGCGACGGCCTCGCCTTCCAGCTCGCCCAGCTTGAGGTCGAGAACGACGTATTCATCTTCGCCCGGCATCCGGTAGAGCTGATGCTCGAACAGGTTGTAGCCGTTGTTCTTGCCGCCCGTGGCGACCCGGCGCAGCAGGATATCCTGCCCGGCGATGCGGATGCGTGCCGTCAGGCGGGCGTTGTTGCGTCCGTAGAGCGGCTCGATGAAGGCATAGGCATACTCGTTGCGGTCCGGGTCGCGATCCGCCTGCCAGAGCCCGACGGAGCAACCCTTGGAGCGGTCGATCTCCTTCAGCGCGAACAGCTCGACGTCGATCGGGGCTGGCGCCGGCTGCGCGGCGGCCGGCAGCACGAGCCAGGGGCACAGGATGCCCAGCGCCGCCAATCCCGCGCGCGTTGCAGCCGCGCGACGCATCATGCTCATTCCGAAGTCCCCCTGCTGTGCGCGAAGCGGACGCCGAAAGGCGCCGGCCCCCTTTTTTTCCCGTCAAGCCTACATCATCGGAGGCCAAGAGAAAGAGGCGGCGGCGGCGGGAAATCCGCGCTTGATGCGCGCCTGCAACCGGCAACCTCGCCGTGACGTGACCGGCCGGAGGGCGCCGACACCTTCCGCAAAAGGCTGCAAGGGCTTATTTGATGGCCGCACCCTTGCGCTGGAGACCGTGATTGTATCCGTGGACAGATCGGGCCGGACGGCTCTCCGCGCTGAAGCTTTCGGTGTTCGTGTCCTGCTTCGTGCCGGCAGCGCTGCTGCTGGGCAATGCGCTGGCCGGGCAACTCGGCTCGAAGCCGCTGACCTACGCCATCCACGACACCGGCGACTGGGCGGTCCGCTTCCTGCTTCTGTCGCTGCTGATCACGCCGCTCAGGACCATCGCGGACTGGCCGAAGCTGATCATCGTCAGGCGCATGGTCGGGGTCACGGCGCTCGCCTACGTCCTGCTTCACCTCGCGCTTTACGTGGTCGAACAACGCTATGACCTGTTCAAGGTCGCGAGCGAGATCGTCCTTCGGTTCTACCTCACGATCGGCTTCGTCGCGCTGCTCGGTCTGGCCGCGCTCGGCGCCACGTCGACAGACGGCATGATCCGCCGCCTCGGGTCCGCCCGCTGGAACCGGCTGCATGCGACGGTCTATGGCATCACGCTGCTGGCGCTGCTGCATTTCTTCCTGCAGTCGAAGCTCGACGTGACGCAGGCGGTGCTGATGGCAGGCTTCTTCATCTGGCTGATGGGCTATCGCGGCCTCAGGAAGCGTGGCATCGCCATCGGAACGCCGGCCCTGATCGGCCTCGCGCTCGCGGCGGGCCTCGGCACGGCGCTGATCGAAACGGCGTGGTATGCGTCCATGACGGGCGCGATGGCCTCGCGGGTGCTCGCGGCCAACCTCGACTTCACCTTCACCATCAGGCCGGCCTGGTGGGTGCTCGCCACGGCTCTGTTCCTGGCGGCCGTCCATCTCGCGCGCGGCGCCTCGCGGAGCGAGACGGGCAAGCGCGGCCGCGCACCGCAGAGGACCGAAGCCAGGCTCGCGCCGGCAGAGGCCGCGAAGTAAGTCAGACAAGGAGACCATGATGTCGATCTTCGGAGCCAAGAAACCCGAGAAGACCTTCCCCTTCCAGCGCAGCGATGCCGAATGGCGGGCGCAGTTGACGCCGGAGCAGTACCATGTGCTGCGCGGCCACGGCACGGAGCGCGCCGGAAGCTGCGCGCTGAACTACGAGAAGCGGCCGGGCACCTTCTCCTGCGTCGGCTGCGGGCAGGATCTGTTCATCGGCGGCACCAAGTTCGAGAGCGGCACAGGCTGGCCGAGCTTCAACGATCCGATCCCCGGATCGGTGGAGACGACCACGGACCGCAGCTGGGGCATGGTCCGCACTGAGGTGCATTGCGCCAATTGCGGCGGCCATCTCGGCCATGTCTTCCCGGACGGCCCGCCGCCCACGGGACTGCGCTACTGCATCAATGGCGTGGCGATGAACTTCAAGGCCAGGGAGGCTTGAGCGCCGCACTCGAGACGGGCTCGGCGTCCGCCACGATCCATCTCTACATCGATGCGGACGCCTGCCCCGTGAAGGACGAGGCCTACCGCGTCGCGGCCCGCTACGGCCTGATGACCACGGTGGTCGCGAACGCCTACATCAACGTGCCGCGCGATCCGCTGATCGAGCGCGTCGTCGTGCCTGCCGGGCTCGATGTGGCCGATGACTGGATCGCCGAGCGCGCGCGCCCCGGCGCCATCGTGATCACGGCCGACATTCCGCTCGCCGCCCGCTGCGTCAAGGCAGGCGCGAACGCCATCGCCCCCAACGGCCGCGCTTTCACGGAAGCCTCGATCGGCGAGGTGCTGGCCACCCGCAACCTGATGGACGGGCTGCGATCTGCCGGCCAGGTCACCGGCGGGCCGAAGCCGTTCAGCCCGAGGGATCGCTCGGCCTTCCTCTCCGCGCTGGATCTGGCGATCGTCAGGCTGAAGCGGGCGGGGATGGGGTGAGGGGCAAGAGCGCAGCAGCGAATGTCCGGCAAATGGCCGATCTGCGCTGCCTTCCCACAATCCTTGCCTTCCCGACCGGCCGCGTGTATGGCAGGCCCAATCCCTCATTCCCGTAAGATTGCGAGGACGCCAGCATGGCACGCGTCACTGTCGAAGACTGCATTGACAAGGTCGAGAACCGGTTCGAGTTGGTGCTGCTGGCCAGCCACCGCGCGCGCATGATCGCGTCCGGCTCGTCCATCCTCGTGCCGCGCGACAATGACAAGAACCCGGTCGTGGCGCTGCGCGAGATCGCCGACGAGAAGATCACGCCCGGCGACCTCAAGGAAGACCTGATCCATTCGCTGCAGAAGCATGTCGAGGTGGATGAGCCGGAGCCCGAGACGGTGCCGCTTCTGGTCTCGTCGCAGGCAGCTCCCGCAGCGGCGGCCGCCGCCACGGGCGGGGACGAGCCCGAGGTGCAGTTCGACCGCATGAGCGAGGAAGACCTGCTTCGCGGCCTCGACGGCTTGGTCGCGCCCTCCGGCAACAGCCGCGACGACGACGAGGATTGATCGGCGCGAACCGAGACTCGATGCGAAAGCCCGGCTGACGCCGGGCTTTTTTGTTGGCCGATGAAGCTATTTTTGGAGCTGCCGGGCTCTAGCCCGCCCTGCCGCCATGAAAAATTCACCGGTGCCCGGGTTGAAATCGCTTGAAGCCCGGCAGCGCCAGCCGAATACTGGGGACTGGCTCCAAACAGGATTGGTCTGACGCCTGCGATGATGCGGCAATACGAACTTGTCGACAGGGTCAAGCGTTACAATCCCAACGCTGACGAGGAGCTGCTCGACCGCGCCTATGTCTATGCGATGAAGGCCCATGGCACGCAGAAGCGGGCTTCGGGCGACCTGTTTTTCGCCCACCCCCTCGAGGTGGCGGCCATTCTCACCGACATGCGGCTCGACGACGCCACCATCGTTGCGGCGGTGCTGCACGACACGGTGGAGGACACCTCGGCGACCATCGAGGAGATCACAAACCTGTTCGGCGCGGAGATTGCCAGGCTCGTCGACGGGCTGACGAAGCTCAAGAAGCTCGACTTCGTTTCCAAGAAAGCCACGCAGGGCGAGAACTTCCGCAAGCTGCTGCTCGCCGTCGCGGCGGATGTGCGCGTCCTGCTCGTGAAGCTCGCCGACCGCCTGCACAACATGCGCACGCTCGACCACATGCGGAGCGACAAGCGCGTGCGCATCGCGGAGGAGACGGTCGAGATCTATGCGCCCCTCGCAGGCCGCATGGGCATGCAGGAGATCCGCGAGGAGCTGGAGGAGCTGGCCTTCCGGCACATCAAGCCCGAAGCCCATGCGCTCATCTCGGCCAAGCTCGCGGCCTTCGTCGACCGCAGCAACGCGCTCATCGCCGAGATCGAGGAGGAGCTTGGCGCGCGCTTCGCCGAGCGCGGCATCCTCGCCAGCGTCAAGGGCCGGGCCAAGCGGCCTTATTCGGTCTGGCGCAAGATGGAGCGAAAATCCGTCTCCTTCGAGCAGCTCTCCGACATCTTCGGCTTCCGCGTCATCGTGCCGAGCCTCGAGGACTGCTACCGCGTGCTCGGCGTGATCCACACCACCTGGGCGATGGTGCCGGGCCGCTACAAGGACTACATTTCGACGCCCAAGCAGAACGATTACCGCTCGATCCACACCACGGTGGTCGGTCCCGGACACCAGCGGGTCGAGCTGCAGATCCGCACCGAGACGATGGACCGGGTGGCGGAGTACGGCGTCGCCGCGCATGCCATCTACAAGGATGGGCGCACGATCAGCGCCAAGGAGATGACCGATTCCAGCGCCTATCAATGGCTGCGGCGCACGGTCGAGAGCCTGGCCGAATCGGCCAACCCCGAGGAGTTCCTCGAGCACACCAAGCTCGAGCTGTTCCACGACCAGGTGTTCTGCTTCTCGCCCAAGGGCCTGCTGATCGCGCTGCCGCGCGGGGCGACGCCGATCGACTTCGCCTATGCGGTGCACACCGATGTCGGCAACTCCGCCGTGGGCTGCAAGATCAACGGGCGCAACGCGCCGCTGCTCACCGAGCTCCAGAACGGCGACGAGGTGGAGATCGTGCGCTCGAATGGCCAGGTGCCGCCGGCCGCGTGGGAATCGCTCGTCGTCACCGGCAAGGCGCGCGCGGCGATCCGCAGGGCCACGCGTGCGGCCGTCCGCCGGCAATATGCGGGCCTGGGGCGGCAGATCCTCGACCGGGCCTTCGAGCGCTCGGGGCGGCCCTTCAGCGACGACAAGCTGAAGGCGGCGCTGGGACGGCTGGCGCGCTCCAGCGTCGAGGACGTGCTGGCATCCGTAGGGCGCGGCGAGATGTTCTCAGGCGACGTGGTGCGCGCTGTCTATCCCGATCTGGAGACCGCCGAAAAGCGGCCCACGCCCGAAGGCGCCAAGGGGCCGGGCTGGTTCGACCTCAAGCGTGGCGAGAACCTCAAGTTCAAGCTGCCGAACGCCGAGGAGAGCAACGCCATCCCCATCGCGGGTCTCGGCAGCGACCTCGCCGTGCGCTTCGCGCCCGAAGGCGGAGCCGTGCCGGGCGACCGGATCGTCGGCATCATGAGCCCGGGAGAGGGCGTCACGATCTACCCCATCCAGTCCCCTGCCCTCGCCGCCTTCGACAATGAGCCCGAGCGCTGGCTCGACGTGCGCTGGGACCTCGAGGACAAGCGCAAGCGGCGCTTTCCCGCGCGGATCTCCCTGCAGTCGATCAACGAACCCGGGACGCTGGCCCAGATCACGACCGTGATCGCCGAGCATGACGGCAACATCGATGCCGTGAAGATGGACCGGCCCAACTCGGACTTCACCGACATGACCGTCGACCTCACCGTCTGGGACCTCAAGCACCTCAACGCGATCATCAGCGAGCTCAGGCAAAAGCCGGTCGTGAGCGCGGTCGAGCGCATCGTTGCCTGAGGACAAGCGCGGCGCCGGGCTGGACGTCCGGCCCGCCATGCGGCATCAGGGCCCGCCAAGCCAGCTGGGGACAAGCCGATGACGCCGGACGAGGTGCTGAACGAATTCCGCGAGGCGGGCGCGCTGCTGGAAGGGCACTTCATCCTGTCGTCCGGGCTGCGCAGCCCGATCTTCCTGCAAAAGATGTTCATCTTCATGGACCCCGTCCGTACCGAAAAGCTGTGCCGGGCGCTGGCGCGCAAGATCGAGGCGAAGTTCGGCAAGATCGACATGGTGGTTTCGCCGGCCGTGGGCGGCATCGTGCCGGGCTACGAGACCGCGCGGCAACTGGGCGCGAAGGCCGTGTTCGTGGAGCGTGAGAACGGGCAGTTCCAGCTCCGGCGCGGCTTCTCGATCCCGGCAGGCGTCAGGGCGGTGATGGTCGAGGACATCGTGACCACCGGCCTGTCCTCGCGCGAGTGCCTCGCCGCCATCGCCAACCAGCCCGGCGAGATCGTCGGCGCGGCGTGCCTCGTCGACCGGTCGGGCGGCAAGGCCGATCTCGGAAAGCCGCTCGCTGCGCTGGTCGAACTCGACGTGCCGGCCTATCCGCCGGATGCGCTGCCGCCGGAGCTTGCGGCCATTCCTCCGGTGAAGCCTGGCAGCCGCAGCCTGTAGACTCGGCCGGTCGGACAGTTGACCCCAAGCAGTCGGCGGTCCGATTTCTTGGACCTCAGAAAAAACTGCGGATTCGCCTTGCGGAAACTCACAGAGCGCTTGCGTTGTTTGAAGCCGGCAACTATCTGTGGCGCGCCCGGCCGATGTATAATCCAGCTTCTGGCACGAGAACCGTAAACACAAACGTCCAGAGGTTCTGCTATGCAGCCCAAGATTGCGTTGTTCATCGATGGAGCCAACCTCTACGCCACCGCCAAGGCGCTCGGCTTCGACATCGACTATCGCCGGCTGCTCAAGGAATTCCAGGCCAAGGGCTATCTGGTCAGGGCGTTCTATTATACGACGCTTGTCGAGAACGACGAATACTCGTCCATCCGTCCCCTGGTCGACTGGCTGGACTACAATGGCTACTCGGTGGTGACGAAGGCCGCCCGTGAGTTCACCGACGCCATGGGGCGGCGCCGGATCAAGGGCAACATGGACATCGAGTTGACGATCGACGCGCTCGCGCTCGCCGAGAAGGTCGACGAAATCTACATCATGTCCGGCGACGGCGATTTCAGGCCTCTGGTGGAGGCGCTGCAGCGCCGCGGCGTGCGCGTCTCGATCGTGTCGACCGTCGCTTCGCAGCCGCCGATGGTGTCGGACGAGCTCAGGCGCCAGTGCGACGAGTTCATCGACCTCGCCACGCTGAAGATCCGGCGCGATCCCACCGAGCGCAACGTGCGCGACGGCGTCGCCCGCACCGTGGGAGGCCCCGGCCTCGAGCGGCGCTACGGCATCAAGTCCGACAGCGGCGAGGAAACCGCGGACACCTGACGCGGCGCTTCGCTTAGCGGCACGGCGGCCGATCGAGCCGCAGGATGTGAAGGCGCGGGGCTTGTCCCGCGCCTTTTTTGCGGCAATACCACCTTCAGAGAAGACCGCGCCGACCGGCGACAGGTTCGAACGGAGGATTCCATGTTTCGTCGTCAATTCCTGATGAGCGCCGGCGCTCTCGCCGGCGCCGCCGCTCTAGGCCGCCCCGTCCTCGCGCAGGCGCCCGCGGCGCCCGCAACGCCACCCGCCCCGCCCCCGCCACCGCCAGCCTTCACCCTGCCGCAGCTCGGCTATGCCTACGAGGCGCTCGAGCCCTTCATCGACACCGCGACGATGCGCGTCCACCACTCGGCCCACCACGCCGCGTTCATCACGAACCTCAACACGATCGCCGGCCAGTGGGACGCCATCCGGTCCACGCCCGTCGAGCAGATCCTGTCCGACCTCACGGAGGTGCCAGAGGCGGTCCGCACGGGCGTGCGCAACAATCTGGGCGGACACTGGAACCATGACTTCTTCTGGAAGATCATGAAGCCGGGCGGCGCGAGCGCTCCCTCGGGCGACCTCGCTGCGGCGATCAACGGCGCCTTCGGCTCTTCCGCCAACATGGTCACCGCCTTCACGCAGGCCGCAATGGGCCGGTTCGGCTCTGGCTGGGCCTGGCTCGTCCTCGACAAGGACAAGAAGCTTGCGATCATCGCCACACCCTATCAGGACACCCCGCTCGAGCAGGGCGCCAAGGCGATCATCGGCTGCGATGTGTGGGAGCACGCCTACTATCTCAAGCACCAGAACCGCCGCGCGAACTATGTCCGCGACTGGTGGAGCACGGTGAACTGG
>JAIXZF010000472.1 GCA_027489835.1 Hyphomicrobiales bacterium | reverse complement strand
TGCATCCCGTCGATCAGGAATCCGTAGAGGTCGCGCACCTCGCTGGAGAGCTGGCGCTGGCCGAAGAAGAACTCGGCCGGCTTCGGCGGCTCGTGCCTTGTCAGGTTGAGGATGCCGACATCGACGGCCGAGACGGTGACGAACGCCTCCTCGCCGGGCGCGAGCCCCGCCAGCGTCACGGGGATGTCGAGCGCGGTGCGCGGCCTGATCCGGGCCGGAAGGTCGAGCGTGACGGGCAGCGTCTTCTCGGCCCTGTCGACCGAGAACCACGCGACGCCCAGCGCCCGGCCGGGCATGCGCCGCGCCGCCTGGTCGAGCGGCCGGTGGGCGAGCACCACGGCATAGGCGCCGGCGCCCCATCCGGCCTTGGCCTCGAGGCTGATGCGCGCGCCGGCAGCCGGCAATTCGATCTCGCGCCACTCCTCGGCCTTGTCCCCGATGATGGCCAGCGTGGCGCGGCCGGCGAAGCGCGGCTTGATGTTGACCACCATCGCCTCGCCGGCGCGGTAGGCTTCCTTGTCGAGCGCCACGTCCAGCACGTCCGGCGTGTCGGCGGTCGGCTCGCCCGAATAGCCGACGGAATAGGTCAGCGAGGTCTGGGCGGAGCCCATGGCGATATCGAGACGATAGGTGCCCCAATCGGCCGGCAGCGAAAGCCGCGCCGGATCGCCCGCGCCGACCGAAAGCTGCCCGTCGGCAACGCGCCGCGTGGTGCGTGTCGCCTCGTAATTCCAGCGCCCATCGGTCTGGTACCATTGCCAGGTGCGGTCGACGCGCGAGAGGGTCCAGCTCAGGCCCTCGCGCGCCAGCCGCGTTCCATCCGGGGCTGCGGCGATCACGGCGAAATTCGCCATGGCGCCGGCCGAGAGCGAGCCATCCTCGAACAGCTTCTTCACCGCGACCACGGGCTCCGAAAGCGCCACGGGCAGTTTCAGCGTGCGCTCCACCGCGCGGCCGCCGCTCTCGCCGACCCGGACGCGGATCGTCGCCTCCATCGGCCGCTTGGCCTCGCTCTCCGGCAGCGTGGCGGCGACGCTCGCCTTGCCCTGCGCATCGGTGGCGGGGGCCTCCTCGATCTCACGCGTGACCGGCTCGACCTTTTCGTCTGTGAGGCCGACCAGATAATCCTCATAACCCTTGAGCGGGGTGCGGGCGGCCGGCGCCAGCGAGACCTCGCCGCTGACGGCCAGTTCCGCGCCCGGCGCGCCATACAAATAGCGCGCGGTGACGTCGATGCTGGCGGCGGAGCCCGCGCGGATCATCTCGGTCCTGGATGCGATAGCCACGTCGAGCCTGTCGGGCACGTAATCCTCGACGAGGAACTTCGCTTCGCCAATGGGCCGGCCCTTGGCATCGGCATAGGCCTCGACGCGCCAGGTGCCGCGCGCCGCGCCCGAGAACAGCGCGAGCGAATGGGCGCGCCCGCCGCCGCCCTGGTCCTGCACCACGACGCGGCGATGTTCGACGCCGTCGGGCCGCTTGTAGACCAGCGTGATCGGCAGGCCCGCCACGGCCTTGCCGGCGGCGTCGCGCAGCAAGGTCGTGAGATTGATGGTTTCGCCGGGGCGGTAGACGCCCCGCTCGGTGGCGAGGAAGGCGTCGAGGCCCACAGGCGCCAGCCTGCCCTTCACGCCGCGATCGGCGAGGTCGAAGGCCGAGCCGGCGACATCGAGGAAGCCGTAATCGCCCTTGCCGTCGGCGGCGGCCACCAGCGCCGGCGCCAGGCCGTCCGTGCCGCGCGCCAGCCCGCCATCGAAGCGTGCCTGCCCGTTCGCGTCGGTGCGGAGCGTGGCCAGGATCTCGTTGTTGCGGGCGATCAGCCTGAGCTCGACATCGGCCATGGGCCGTGCGGTTGCGAGCGAGCGGGCGAGCACATGCACCCCGTCGCCGCCCGAAAACGCGGTGAGCCCGATATCGGACACCACGAACCACTGCGTGACCAGTTCCTCGCCAGACAGGCCCGACTCGGAATCACCGGATGCCGACACGGCGGGCCGCTGGGCACGCGCGGTCATCACATGGATGCCGGGCTCGAGCTTCGACACGGCCTCGGTCACGGGAAAGGCGGTGACAACGTCGCGGTTGAGTTCGACGCGCGTCGCGAGCTGGCCGGACCACAGCTTCACGCCCTTCTGCCGCTCGATCTCGCGGGCAGAGAAATCGCTGAGCTGCTTGAGGAACTCGTCGGAGCGCACCGTGGGCGCGAGCGAGCGGTCGCCGATGCGGTAGATGTCGATCTCAACTTTCTCGGTGTTGACCGACACGACCGGGATGCCTTCCTGCCCGGTCCTGGGCAGCACGTAGTTGCGGCCGGTGAAGCGCACCTGGGGCGAGCGGTCGCGGACGTAGATGTCGTAGTCGGCGGTCTTGAGCAGCTGTTCCTCGACGTTGGAGGGCAACCCCTGCCTCAGCGCGATGCGGTAGCGCTCGCCATGCTTCAGCCCTTCGACACAGAGCTGCTGGCCCTCGGCGGTGATGGCCGGCTGCTGGGCGCCCTGCACCACGATGAAGGGCGCGAAATCGACCCTGCCGCGCAGCAGCGGATCGGAGAAGGTGAAGCAGATGCGCGGCGTGGCGGCGTCTGAGTCGACCTTGTAGTCGCGGATCTGGAAGCCGCGCTTTTCGCGCAGCTCGGCATAGCTCTGGCGCAGGCGCGGATTGTCCGCCGCAGCGAGGCTGAGCCGGTAGGCGTCAAGCGCCGGCCGCCACATCTCGCGCGCCTCGAAGGCGCGGCCGAGCGTGGCCAGCGCCGAAGCCTCCTCGGGCTTGGTGCGCGCCCGCTCATAGGCGGCATAGGCCGCCGTCGTGCCCCGGTCGCGGTTGGTGTAGCGCTCGCTCCAATCCTGTGTGGTTTCGGCAATGCCGAGGGCGGTCTGCGCGTAGCTGAGCCAGTTGGCGGGTTCGCGCGGCTCGGCGGCAACGGCCGCGGAGGCGGCCGCGATGGCGGCGCGCGCATTGCCGGCCCTCAGCGCGGTCGCGGCGTCCTGCCGCCAGGCCTGCGCGGGCTTGGAGGAGGCCGAGGGCGCCGCGCGGCGCACCGTCTCCTCGAGCCGGATCGCCTCGCTGCGAAGGTCCTCGCGGATGAGCGCCTTCTGCGCCAGCGCAGGGTTGGCCGAGCCGATGGCGAGCAGGAGGCCGCACATCAGTGCAGCCATGAGACGGACCGACATCGCTTCTCTCCCGCAATCTTCAGGCGGCTGCCTTCGGGTCGGAACGCGCCGCTCCGGAATGAGACTAGCAGGGCGCGGGCTGGCGGCAAGGATCGTGACGCCCCTATCCAGTCGGCATCGCCCCGGCTCGACAGCCGCCCCTCGCCCTGCAAGACTGCCTCCGCCGCGTCAGCCGACCGGGAGAAAGACGCCATGTCAGGCCCCCTGCGCTTCGCCTTCATCTCAATTCTCCTGCTCGTTCCCCAAGTGGGCATCGCGCAGGCGCCGCGTCCGCAGCCCGCTCCTCCTGCCCAGCCGGCGCTCGATCCGGTGCAGGCCGCGTCCAAGGCAGCGTACGAGCGACTGGACGAAGCTGAGCGCAAGGCGATCCAGAACGACCTGATCTGGACAGGGGATTTCAACGGAGTGGCCGGCGGCGAATATGGCCGGCGCACCCATGATGCGATGCTGGCCTTCGAGCGCCGCAGCCAGGGTACGCCGGACGGCATCCTGACCCCGGCCGAGCGCGCGGCGCTCAAGCGCGATGCCGACGCCGCGCGGCTCGCGCTGCGCTTCGCGCTTCTCACCGATCAGGCGACAGGCATCCGCATCGGCCTGCCGGCCGCCGTGCTCACCCAGCGCGTCGCGGTCGACAATGGCGTGGTCTATCGCCGGCAGGACGGCGCCGTCTCGCTCCAGCTGACGAAGCTGCCGCCCGCCCAGGATTTCGCCGAGCTGTTCGAGCGCATGCGGCAGGATGGCCCGGGTCGCAAGGTCACCTACCGGCTCCAGCGGCCCGACTGGTTCGTGGTGTCCGGCGAGGAAGGCGCGCGCAAATTCTACACGCGCCTGGCGAACGGCCCCGATGGCGTGCGTGGCTACACCTTCCGCTATCCCATCGATCAGGCCCAGACGCTGGATCGCATCATGATCGCCATCGCCAATACGTTCGAGCCCTTTCCGGGCACGGACATCGCGGCGAACCCGGCGCGCGTGGGCGCGCAGCCGCCGGTCGGCCAGCTAGCCGCTCCCGCCGCGCCTGCGCTCGTCCGCCCCAGCCTCGGGCTCACCGAGCTCCGCCATGCCATATCCGGCGTGTCGCTCGGGCAGGGCAGGGTGCTCACCAGCGCAGCCGCGCTCCGCTCCTGCGAAAGCCCAAGCATCGCGGGCCAGCCGCTCGATCCCGCGGGGCAGGCGGCAGGCGAAGCGGTGATCCTGCGCGCGCCGCAGGTCAACCAGCCGGCCGTGACGCTCGGTGCGTCCGGTGCGCGCGAGGCAGTCTTCACACTGTCCTTCGAGGAAGCGGCGCAGCGCTCGGTCATCGTGGCGGCGGGCCGATGGCAGGGCAATGACAACCGCGTCACCTCGGCGCTGCAACTTGGCGCCGGCGGGGCTCCGGTTCTGGACGGGCAGGGACGCCTCGTCGGGCTTGTGCGCGAAAGCCCCAAAGCCACGCGCATGGTTGCCGGCACGGTGGCTGAGGCGAGCTATCCGGTCATTCCAACCGATTCCTTCCGCGCGGCGCTGCCGGCATCCCCGCCAGCCTCGCACACGCAGGAGACAGCCCCGAGGCTGGTGAACCAGGCCGCCGCCTCGCTGGTCGAGATCCGCTGCGCGCGCCGGATCTGAACGCCTCGCCGTCGCCAGACGAACAAGGCGGGTCGGGCTCTGGACGCACTGGCGCTGCGCCCTCCATCATCCGCTGCAGACGGAGGGAAACCAGGACGGATGCGGACGCAGGTCGCGATCATCGGGGCAGGGCCGTCGGGCCTCTTGCTCGGCCAGTTGCTGCACCTGGCCGGCGTCGAGGCCGTGATCATCGAGCGCAAGAGCCCGGACTACGTGCTCTCGCGAATCCGCGCCGGCGTACTCGAGCAGGGCACGGTGGAGATGCTGACGCTGGCGGGGGTCGGCGGCAGGCTGGCGCGCGAGGGTCTGGTGCACGAGGGCTTTGACCTCGCCTTTAACGGCGCAAGGCGGCGGATCGACCTCAGCGGGCTTCTGGGCGGGCGTCACGTCACCGTCTTTGGCCAGACCGAGGTGACGCGCGATCTCATGGAGGCCCGCGAGGCGGCGGGGCTGACGACGATCTACGAAGCCGAAGCCGTCGCGCTCCACGATTTCGACGGCTCCCGTCCTTCCGTCAGCTGGGAAAAGGGTGGGTTGCGTCAAACGCTGGCCTGCGACTTCATCGCCGGCTGCGACGGCTACCACGGCGCCAGCCGCGCCAGCGTGCCGGCTTGCGCCCTGCAGACCTTCGAGAAGGTCTATCCGTTCGGCTGGCTCGGCATCCTCGCGGACGTGCCGCCGGTCAGCCACGAGCTGATCTATGTCGGGCATGAGCGCGGCTTCGCGCTTTGCTCGATGCGCTCGCACATGCGCAGCCGCTACTATGTCCAGTGCGCCATCGACGAGAAGCCTGAGGCATGGAGCGACGACCGCTTCTGGGACGAGCTGCGCGCGCGCCTCGACCCTGCGACCGCGGAGGCCCTCGTCACCGGCCCTTCGATCGAGAAGTCTGTCGCGCCGCTGCGCAGCTTCGTGGCGGAGCCGCTTCGTTTCGGCAGGCTGTTTCTCGCGGGTGACGCCGCTCACATCGTGCCGCCCACGGGCGCAAAGGGCCTCAACCTCGCCGTCGGCGACGTGCGCTATCTCGCCGAAGCGCTCTCCGAGCATTACGGCGAAGGTTCGGATGCCGGCATAGACGGCTACTCGGCCCGCGCGCTCGCCCGCATCTGGAAGGCCGAGCGCTTCTCGTGGTGGATGACCTCGATGCTCCACCGCTTCCCCGAAACGGGCGAGTTCGGCGCCCGCATGCAGCTCGCCGAACTCGACTACCTGTTCTCGTCGCAGGCCGCCCGGACGGCGCTTGCCGAGAACTATGTCGGCCTGCCCTACTGACCGGTGGTGCGTCAGGCAGCCGCTAGCCCCCGCTTCTCGAGCAGCGCCCTGGGCGTCGGCATCCGGCCCCTGAAGGCGGTGTAGAGCTCGGCCGGGTCGCGGCTGTTGCCGGCAGAATAGATGAAACGCTTCAGCCGGTCGGCCGTGGCCTTGTCGAACACGTCGCCGGCCTCGCGGAAGGCGTCGAAGGCGTCGGCGTCCATCACCTCGCTCCAGAGATAGGAGTAATAGCCCGCCGAGTAGCCGTCGCCGGAGAAGACATGGGTGAAATGCGGCGTCTTGTGCCGCATGCCGATCTGGGCCGGCATCCCGATGCGCTTGAGCTCGGCCGCCTGGAACGCAGCGGGGTCGATGTCCACGGGCTCCTCCAGCTCGTGGAAGGCCATGTCGATCAGCGCCGACGAGGTGTATTCGATCGTGCCGAAGCCCTGGTTGAAGGTCTGCGCGGCCTTGACCTTGTCCATCAGCGCGCGCGGCATCGGATCGCCCGTGACGGCGTGCACGCAATAGCGGCCCATCACCTCCGGCGTCATGAACCAGTGCTCGTAGAGCTGGCTGGGAAGCTCCACGAAGTCGCGCGAAACGGACGTGCCGGCCACCGAAGGATAGGTCACGTCCGACAGCAGGCCGTGCAGCGCGTGGCCGAACTCGTGGAACAGCGTGCGCGCCTCGTCGATCGAGAGAAGCGCCGGCTGGCCGTCGGCAGGTCGCGTGAAATTGCAGACATTGACGATGATGGGCCTGACCTCGCCGTCAAGCTTGTCCTGCCGGCGATAGGCGCTCATCCAGGCGCCCGAGCGCTTCGAAGGCCGTGCGAAGTAGTCGCCCAGGAACAGGCCGACATGGCGGCCATCCGCGCCCGAAACCTCCCAGATGCGCACATCCGCGTGGTAGCCCTCGAGGTCCGGCCGCTCGCGGAAGACGAGACCGAACAGCTTCGAGGCGCAGTCGAAGGCGGCGTCGACGATGCGGTCCAGCTGGATGTAGGGCTTGAGCGTGGCTTCATCGAGCGCGAAGCGCGCGCTGCGCACCTTCTCCGAGTAATAATGCCAGTCCCAGCTCTCGATGGGATCATTCTGCCCCTCGGCACGCGCCAGCGCCGCGAGGTCGGCGGCTTCCTCCGCAGCCCTGCGCTTGGCCGGCTCCCAGACGAGGTCGAGCAGCCCGCGTACGGCGCCGGGCTCCTTCGCCATCGTGTCGTCCAGCTTGAAGTGGGCGAAGCTGCGGTAGCCGAGAAGTTTCGCCTTCTCGGCCCGGAGCTTGACCATTTCCGCCACGATCGCGCCGTTGTCGGTCTCCCCGCCATTGGCCCCACGCGCATCCCAGGCCTTGCGCACTGTCGCGCGCAGATCCCGCCGTGACGAGAAGGTCAGGAAGGGCTCGACCACCGAGCGCGGCAGCGTCACGGCATGCTTGCCGGGGTGGCCGCGCTCCTCCGCGGCCTTGGCCATCGCCGAGCGCAGGAAATCCGGCAGCCCCGCGAGGTCGGCCTCGCTGTCGAGGATCAGCGCATAGGAGGCCTCGTCCTTCAGCACATTCTGCGAGAACTGGGTGCCGAGGGTCGAAAGGCGCTCGTTGATGGCCTTCAGCCGCGCCTTGTCGGCGTCGTTCAGCCTCGCGCCCGAGCGCACGAAGCTCTTCCATGTGAGGTCGAGCACCCGGGCCTGCTCGGGCGTGAGGTCGAGCTCGTGCCGCCGCGCGTACAGCGCGTCCACGCGGGCGAACAGCTTGGCGTGCATGCCGATGATCGAATAGTGGCGCGCCATCACCGGCGCCATGTCGCGCTCGATGGCCTGCAGCGCCTCGTTCGTGTCCGCGCCGGAGAGGTTGTAGAACACGCCGGCCGAACGATCGAGCGCCTCGCCGCCGCGCTCCAGCGCCTCGATGACGTTGGCGAAGCTCGGCGGCGCGGGGTCGTTGGCGATGGCCTCGATCTCGGCCATCTGCTCGGCGAGCGCGGCGTGCATCGCCGGCGCCAGATGCTCCGGCCTGATCGCGACGAAAGGCGGCAAGCCGAACGGCGTCGTCCAGGCGCTGGCGAAGGGATTGTCGGCGGCGAGTGCGGTCATCGTCATGGCTTTCGGTCCGGTGGGCTCAGGCTGCGAAGGCGGCCTTGAGGAAGGCCTGGAGGAAGGGCGGCATGCGCGTCTCGTCGATGTCGGCGGCGGATCGCGCTATCGCGATGTCGCTGAGCTCAGGCACGGCCTGTCGGGATAGCCGGTCGCGGATGAGAGCGCGCGCCTCGTCCGCCGGCAGGTCGAGCCTGACCTCGCGCAGGAAGGCGCAGCGCTCATGGCTCAGCACCAGCGTCCAGTCATCGCCCACCGACACCTCGTCAGCGGTGAGGCCGGTCTCCTCCGCGAGTTCGCGCAGCAGGGACCCTGCGAGGTCGACCTCGCCATGGCCGGTGATGTCGCTGGGATCGGGCGTCCCAGCGGCGAAGTAGATCTTGCCGGCATTGTAGGTGTGCCCGCCCATCACGCCGAGGAGATAGGCGCCGTCGCGGCTGCGCAGCGCGCCCATCGCGAAGCCGTTGCGGATGTGGGCCGCGTCCGGCTGCGGCGCGCCCCAGCGCAGCCATGCGACGAAGGCGGCGTAATCCGTTTCGAAATAGTCGGCCTCGAAGCGGTCGCCGATCACGTCGCCCCGGCTCTGCAGCAGAACGCGGCCGTTGAACATGGCAGGCTTGTCGCGGCTGAGTTCGCCCCACAGCTGCGCGATCTCGCCTGCGCGCTCGCTCGTGAAGCGCCAGTCATGGTTGCCCATGCGCGCGGAAACCTCGCTGACGCGGACAAGCCGATGGGCGGGAGCGGTCACAGCCTGAGTTGCCCTTCGCTGACGATCACGGCGGAGCCGCCTATCGCCGCGCTCGCGAGGGCGCCGCCGGCGATCGTCAGGTGCAGGTCGATCTGGCTGGGGCGGCCCATCTCGTAGCCCTGCTGCACGAAGATGCTGTGCTGCCCGTCCGCGAGGCTCTCGAACTCCATCACGGCGCCGGCGAACGCCGCGACCGCGGAGCCCGTGGCCGGATCCTCGACGACGCCCATGCCGGGCGCGAACATCCGAGCCCGGAAGGCGAGCCGTCCGTCGCCCGCCGCGATGGGCGTGTAGACGAACGCATTGGCGTGGTCGGCCGGCTTGATGCTGCTCCAGTGGCCGAGATCGGGCCGGGCCCGCGCCAGGGCTTCGAGCCCGCTGACCGGCACGCAGGAGAAGCCGACGCCGGCCGAGAAAACGCCAGCCCTGTGGCGGCCGAAGCCGATGTCGCCGGGCTTGAGCGACAAGGCCTGGGCCAGCGCGAGATCGTTGGCCGCCTCGCCGATGGCAGCGGGGAGGCGCGGCAGCGTGAAGACGGCCCGGCCGGCGCCGTCGTCGAGCACCTCGACCGAGCAGGGCACGAGGCCGACCTTCTCCTCGAGGTCGAAGGCGATGTGCCCATGCTGGCCGCCATGGTCGCGCAGGCCCAGCAGCACCGCGGCCCCGACGGTCGGATGCCCGGCGAACGGCAGTTCGCGCGCCGGCGTGAAGATCCGCAGTGCGGCGCGCGACTTCACGTCGACCGGCGGCAGCACGAACACCGTCTCCGACAGGTTGAACTCTCGGGCGATGGCCTGCATGGCGTGGTCGTTCAGCCCCTGCGCGTCGATCACCACGGCGAGCGGATTGCCGGCCAGCGCCTCGGTCGTGAAGACGTCGAGGGTGTAGAAGCGTCTGGCCATGGCCGGTCCTCCATCTGGCGCAGGCTTAGACCAACGCAGCGTTCCGGGCTAGGGCGTCGACCCGTCGCGGCTTCCTGCAGAACCAGCCGGAATGGCGAGTTCCACGATGAGCGGGCAATGGTCCGACGCCTTCGGCCGGTCCCATCCGACCCGCGGATAGCGGTCCGCGCGCGCGGACAGCGCGGCGATCGACCGGTCCGGCGCCCGCGGGTCGAGCGGCACGCGATAGGGCTGGCCGCGGCGGATGATGTCGATGCGCGGCGCAGGGTTCGCGGCCGCGAGCGCGGGCGAGAGCAGGAGGTAGTCGAGCTGCATGTGCTGCTCGCGCAGGCGCGCCGCCCCGTCGCTCCACCACCGCCTGAAATGCGTCCAGCGCTCATGGTGTGGCAGCGCCGCGAGCGGATCGACGGCGAAATCGTCCAGCAGCGGCTCGATGCCACTCGGCCCCTCATCCTCGAGCGTGCCGCCCGGCCCGATGCCGTGTCGAAAGCCGTTGAGGTCTCCCGCCACGATCCAGTTCGCCTCGCGCCAGCGCTGGCCGAAGCGCCGCTTGACGAGCCGCGTCACCGCCAGCGCCTCCGCCCGGCGGATCGGCAGCGTAGCGCGCCGACCGTCGTCGGAGCCGTCGTTCATCGACTTGAAGTGGCACAGGAAGAGCGCGAGCCGCCTTGCGCCCCAATCGAGTTCGACCATCAGGCAGTCGCGGTTGAACACCCTGTCTTGCGGCTTCACGCCGCGTGCCGCCAGCGCGTCGTCATGAACGTCGAGTTCGGCGAAGGTCGCGTCCGCGTGGCTGACGACCTTGACCCGGCCAGGCGCGATCAGGTCGCGCCGCGCGGCGAACGCCACCTCGATGCCGCGCCGGTCGTTGCCGTCCAGCACCGCGAAATGTCCGTAGCGATGGTCGGACAGCTTGTGAACGTAATTGGCGAAGAAGGCCTGGAGGCTGGCGAGCGAGTCGATTTCCTGGAGGCACCACAGATCCGCCGCCGCCTCGGCCATGGCGAGCGCCGTCATCTGGCGCTTGTCGTCCTCGAGCGCCACGGCGAGCGACTGCTCCACCGCCGCGCGCTGCACCGCCTGCGGGAAGTTGAACAGCGACAGGGCCGGCGAGGTGTCGCTGAAGCTCTGTCCGCCGGAGAAGCGGTGGCGCGTCACCAGGTTCTCGACGTTGAACGTGCCGACTCGCAGCTTCATGCCGGGTTCCCGGCTCGCCGTCAGCGATAGCCGAACCGGGCCTTGGTGGCGTTGAGCTGAGCGATGGCGCCGCCTTCGTTGCCCGCGCCGCAGGTGGCCCTCGCCGTCGCGATCTCGGCCGAGACGCGGCCATGCACGCCTTGCGTCGTGTGGCCTGTGGCGAGGTCGTTGTCCATCACCGCCTGGAAGCGCGCGACCTCGCCCGCGCAGCCCGAGCCGGAGGGCATCGAGAAGGTGCTGGGCGTCACGCCGACGGGCGCGGAGGATGGATCCGG
>JAIXZF010000078.1 GCA_027489835.1 Hyphomicrobiales bacterium | reverse complement strand
GGACCCGTCATGCCCCTGACCGGGCCGGCCCTGGCGGCAGGTGGGGCGCTGGCCCCGATGCTGGCCTCGATCAGGGCAGGGCAGCCGCCGGAGCTCGAACGGGTCTTCGGCGAAGGCCGGGCCCCCGCGCCGGTCCCGGGCAGGGCCGACGATTTCCGCTGGCCCCGCAGCCCCTGAACGGGCCGCGCTGGCCTCAGCGCGGCAGTGTGGTCGTGCCCATCAGGAATGTGTCGATCGAATGCGCAGCCTGGCGCCCTTCGCGGATGGCCCAGACCACGAGCGACTGGCCCCGCCGCATGTCGCCGGCCACGAACACCTTGTCCTGGCTGGTGCGGTAGGCGACATCGTCCGCCACGACGTTGCGGCGCTTGTCGATCACCACCTTCGCATCGGCGATCATGCCCTCCACGACCGAGCCGGCGAAGCCGATGGCGAGGAAGACCAGATCGGCCCTGATGACGAATTCGGTGCCGGGGATGGGCTGGCGCTTCTCGTCCACCCGGGCGCAGACCACGCCGGTGGCGCGTCCGTTCTTGCCCTCGATGCGCAGCGTCGCGGCCTGGAACTCGCGCTCGGCGCCCTCGGCCTGCGAGGAGGAGGTGCGCATCTTGGTCGGCCAGTAGGGCCACACCATCAGCTTGTCCTCGATGGCCGGCGGCTTGGGGCGAATGTCGAGCTGCGTGACCTGCAGCGCGCCTTGCCTGAAAGACGTGCCGATGCAGTCGGACGCCGTGTCGCCGCCGCCGATCACCACGACATGCTTGCCGGAGGCGACGATGGGCGCCTCGCCCGAAATGTCCTCGCCGTTCACACGGCGGTTGGACTGGGTGAGGAAGGGCATCGCGAAATGCACGCCTGACAGATCGGAGCCCGGCAGTTCCGGGTCGCGCGGCCACTCGGCCCCACCGGCCATCAGCACGGCGTCGAACGCGGCGCTCAGCTCGGCGAAGGGCTTGTTGACGCCGATGTTGACACCGTAGTGGAAGGTGACGCCCTCGGCCTCCATCTGCGCCGTGCGCCGGTCGATGTGGTGCTTCTCCATCTTGAAGTCGGGAATGCCGTAGCGCAGCAGGCCGCCTGCCCGGGGCTCGCGCTCGAAGACATGCACGTCATGGCCGACGCGGGCGAGCTGCTGGGCCGCGGCGAGGCCGGCCGGGCCCGAGCCGATGATGGCCACGCGCTTGCCCGTCTTGCGCTCGGGGAGCTGCGGCGTGATCCAGCCATTCTCCCAGGCCTTGTCGGCGATGGCCTGCTCGATGGTCTTGATCGTGACGGGCGCGTTCTCGAGGTTGAGCGTGCAGGCTTCCTCGCAGGGCGCCGGGCAGATGCGGCCCGTGAACTCGGGGAAGTTGTTGGTGGAGTGCAGGTCGCGCGCGGCCTCCTCCCAGCGTCCGGAATAGACGAGGTCATTCCAGTCCGGGATCTGGTTCATCACCGGGCAGCCGGTCGGTCCATGGCAGTAGGGGATGCCGCAATCCATGCAGCGCGCCGCCTGCTTCTTGAGGTCATGCTCCTCGAGCGGCAGCGTGAACTCGCGGAAATGCCGCACCCGGTCGCCCGCGAGCTGATACTTCTGCTCCTGCCGGTCGAATTCGAGAAATCCCGTGACCTTACCCATTGTGTCCCACCCGCTCCGTTGCCGCCGCAATGGCGGCCGGCACCTTGCATTCCTTTGGCGCCGCTGCAGCAGCGCCCCTTGTCTCAGACGGCATCGACCGGAAAGGGCCGATATTCCGGCAGCGCTTCGGCTTGTGCGGCATAGGCGGCAAGCCGCCCGAAACGCTCTGGCGGCGCATGGTCCGGCGTCACGAACCGCCCGAACCCCCAGGCCACCACAGCGGTTATGCCCTCCAGCGAAAGCGGCTTCGCCGGCTCCGCGTCCAGCTCCGCCTCGATAAGCTCCCAGGCCGTGGCAAGCTGGCCGGTGATGCGCGCCTGCCAGGCAGCATTTCGCTCGGCTTCCGGGCGCTTGCGCTCATACTCGATCTGAACCGCCTTCTCCATGGCGACCAGACCCAGCGCCACGAGCCGCGCCGCCCGCGTGCGCGCAGCCATCTCCGCTGGCAGGAAGCTCTGCCCCGCGATGCCTTCGGCCCAGTGCAGGATCAGGCTCGAATCCATCAGCACCGTCTCATCGTCGGCAACCAGCGTCGGCGCCTTGTAGAGTGGGTTCACGGCGCCGAAACGGTCCATATGCCGAAAGACCGAGACGGACTCGTGTGTGAAGTCTATGCCGCGCGCCGCCAGCAGAATGGCGACCCGGCGCACGAAAGGGCTGTCCAGCATGCCGATGAGCTTCATCGGCCTCACTCCGCCGCCTGCATCGTGCGCGCCTGCTCCATCTCGCGCAGCGCGCGCTTGTACTCCACCGGCATGATCTTCACGAACTTGGCTCGGTAGGAGGCCCAGCCGTCGAGGATCGTCCGGGCGCGTTCCGAGCCGGTGTAGTCGAAATGGTTCTGGATCAGCTGCATCAGCCGCTCCTCGTCATGCTTCGACATGTCGGTGTGGACATCGACCCGGCCCTTGTGCTCGAGGTCGCCGCCATGGTGGTGGAGCCGGTCCATCAGCTCCTCCTCCTCCGGCACGGGCTCGAGATCGACCATGGAGAGGTTGCAGCGCTGGCGGAAATCGCCCGCCTCGTCGAGCACATAGGCCACGCCGCCCGACATGCCGGCCGCGAAGTTGCGCCCGGTCTGCCCGAGCACCACGACGACGCCGCCGGTCATGTATTCGCAGCCATGATCGCCCGTGCCCTCGACCACCGCGATCGCGCCCGAATTGCGCACGGCGAAGCGCTCGCCGGCCACGCCGCGGAAGTAGCATTCGCCGGAGATCGCCCCGTAGAGCACGGTGTTGCCGACGATGATCGACTCCTCCGGCTTGGCGCGGGAAGCCGGGTCCGGCTTGATGATCAGCTTGCCGCCCGAGAGGCCCTTGCCGACATAGTCGTTGGCCTGGCCCGTCAGCTCCAGCGTGACGCCGGCCGCGACCCAGGAGCCGAAGCTCTGGCCCGCCGTGCCCTTGAGCTTCACGGTGATGGTGTCGTCCGCCAGCCCGTCATGGCCGTAGAGCTCGGCCACGCGGCCCGAGAGCATCGCCCCCGTGGTGCGGTTGGTGTTGTTGATCGAGGCCTCGATCACCACCGGCGTCAGCGTGTCGATGGCGGCCTGCGCCTCGGCGATCAGCTTCACGTCCAGCACTTCGTCGATGGGGTGGACCTGGCGCTCGACATGACGGATCGCGACCTCCGCCGGCACCTCCGGCTTGTGGAAGATGCGGCTGAAATCGAGGCCCTTCGCCTTCCAGTGGCTGATGGCGTGGTTCTTGTCGAGCAGGTCCGAACGGCCGACCAGCTCCTCGAAGCGGGTCACGCCAAGCTCGGCCATCAGCTCACGCACCTCCTCGGCCACGAAGAAGAAGTAGTTGATGACGTGCTCGGGCAGGCCCTTGAAGCGCTTCCTCAGCACCGGATCCTGGGTGGCGACGCCGACCGGGCAGGTGTTGAGATGGCACTTCCTCATCATGATGCAGCCGGCCGCGATCAGCGGCGCGGTGGAGAAGCCGAACTCGTCGGCGCCGAGCAGCGCGCCGATCACGACGTCACGGCCGGTCTTCAGCCCGCCATCGACCTGCAGCGCGATGCGGCCGCGCAGCCGGTTCAGCACCAGGGTCTGGTGCGTCTCGGCGAGGCCCATTTCCCAGGGCGAGCCGGCATGCTTGAGCGAGGTCAGCGGGGATGCGCCCGTGCCGCCCTCAAAGCCGGAGATGGTGATGTGGTCGGCCCGCGCCTTGGCGACGCCGGCCGCGACCGTGCCGACGCCCACTTCGGACACCAGCTTAACCGAGACATCGGCCTTCGGGTTGACGTTCTTGAGGTCGAAGATCAGCTGGGCCAGATCCTCGATCGAATAGATGTCGTGATGCGGCGGCGGCGAGATCAGCCCCACGCCCGGCGTCGAATGCCGGACCTTGGCGATCTTGGCGTCGACCTTGTGGCCGGGCAGCTGCCCACCCTCGCCGGGCTTGGCGCCCTGCGCGATCTTGATCTGCATCACATCGGCGTTGACGAGGTATTCGGTCGTCACGCCGAAACGGCCCGAGGCCACCTGCTTGATGGCCGAGCGCTTGGACTTGCCGTTGGGCAGCACGCGGAACCGCTCCGGCTCCTCCCCGCCCTCGCCCGTGTTCGACTTGGCGCCCATCGCGTTCATGGCGAGCGCCAGCGTCTCGTGCGCCTCCTTGGAGATCGAGCCATAGGACATCGCGCCCGTGGCGAAGCGTTTCACGATGTCCTTTGCCGGCTCGACGTCAGCGAGGGAGACGGGCGCGGCGCCACGTTCGGCGGCGGTCCGGATGTGGAACAGCCCGCGGATCGTCGTCAGGCGCTCGGACTGCTCGTTCACGAGCTTGGCGAATTCCCGGTACTTGTCGGCCGCGTTCATGCGCACCGCATGCTGCAGCGTGGCGACGTTGTCCGGCGTCCAGGCATGATCCTCGCCGCGCAGCCGGTAGGCGTATTCGCCGCCGACATCGAGCGCGTGCAGCAGCACGGGCGAGCGCCCGAAGGCGTCGGCATGGCGCCGCGCCGTCTCCTCGGCGATCTCGGCGAGGCCGACGCCCTCGATGGTCGTGGCGGTGCCAAAGAAATAGCGGCGGATCAGCTCCGAGCTCAGCCCGACCGCGTCGAAGATCTGCGCGCCGCAATAGGACTGGTAGGTCGAGATGCCCATCTTGGACATGACCTTGAGCACGCCCTTGCCGATCGACTTGATGAAGCGCTTGACGACTTCGCTCGCGTCGACCTCGGGCGGGAACTCGCCGCGCTCATGGGCGTCGAGCAGCGTCTCGAAGGCGAGATAGGGGTTGATCGCCTCGGCTCCATAGCCGGCAAGGCAGCAGAAATGATGGATCTCGCGCGGCTCGCCGGACTCGACCACGAGCCCGACGGAGGTGCGCAAGCCCTTGCGGATCAGGTGATGATGCACGGCGGCCGTCGCCAGCAGCGCCGGGATCGGGATGCGGTCCGGGCCCACCATGCGGTCGGACAGCACGATGATGTTGTAGCCGCCATGGACGGCGGCCTCGGCCCGCTCGCACAGGCGCTCCAGCGCGCCTTCCAGGCCCGCGGCGCCCTCGCGCGAGGCATAGGTGGTGTCGAGCGTCTTGGTGTCGAACCGATCCTCGTAATGGCCGATGCAGCGGATCTTCTCGAGATCCTCATTGGTCAGGATCGGCTGGCGCACCTCCAGCCGCTTCCTCTTGGAGGCGCCCGTCAGGTCGAGGATGTTCGGCCGTGGCCCGATGAAGGAGAGGAGGCTCATGACGAGCTCTTCGCGGATCGGGTCGATCGGCGGGTTGGTGACCTGCGCGAAGTTCTGCTTGAAATAGGTGTAGAGCAGCTTCGACTTGCTCGACAGCGCCGAGATCGGCGTGTCGGTGCCCATCGAGCCCACCGCTTCCTGGCCGGTGACCGCCATGGGCGCCATCAGCAGCTTGAGGTCTTCCTGCGTGTAGCCGAAGGCTTGCTGCTTATCGAGGAGCGCCACATCGGTGCGCGAGGCGCGTGGCTCGACGGGAGGCAGGTCCTCGATGACGATCTGCGTGCGCTGGATCCACTCCTTGTAGGGATTGGCGGCCGCGAGCGAGGCCTTCATCTCTTCGTCGGAGACGATGCGGCCCTGCTCGAGGTCGATCAGCAGCATCTTGCCGGGCTGGAGCCGCCACTTCCTGACGATCTTCTCCTCCGGGATCGGCAGCACGCCCATTTCGGACGCCAGCACGACGAGCCCGTCATCGGTCTCGAGGAAGCGCGCGGGCCTCAGCCCGTTGCGGTCGAGCGTGGCGCCGATCTGCCGTCCGTCGGTGAAGGCGATGGCGGCGGGGCCGTCCCAGGGCTCCATCAGGGCTGCGTGATACTCGTAGAAGGCGCGGCGTTCCTCGCTCATCAGCGGGTTGCCGGCCCAGGCCTCGGGCACCAGCATCATCATCGCGTGGGCGAGGGAGTAGCCCCCGCGGCACAGGAATTCGAGCGCGTTGTCGAAGCAGGCCGTGTCGGACTGACCTTCATAGGAGATCGGCCAGAGCTTGGAGATGTCGTTGCCGAAGAGCGGCGAATCCACCGTCGCCTGCCGCGCCGCCATCCAATTGACGTTGCCGCGCAGCGTGTTGATCTCGCCATTGTGCGCCACCATCCGGTAGGGGTGGGCAAGGCGCCATGACGGGAAGGTGTTGGTGGCGAAGCGCTGATGCACCAGCGCCAGCGCGCTCTCGAAGCGCGGATCGGTCAGGTCGCGGTAGTAGGCGCCGAGCTGGCTGACCAGCACCATGCCCTTGTAGACGACGGTGCGGCAGGAGAGCGACACGGGATAGTAGTTCGCCGTGGCGCGGTCCTGGCGCTTGTAGACTTTGTTCGACACCGACTTGCGCAACACGAACAGGCGGCGCTCGAACTCGTCCGCATCGGCCACGCCCTCGCCGCGCCCGATGAAGACCTGGCGCTGCACGGGCTCGGAGGCCTTCACGGCCTCGCCGAGATCGGAACTGTCCACCGGCACGTCGCGCCAGCCAAGCAGGACCTGGCCCTCTTCCTCGATGGTCTGGTTGACGATCGCCTCGCACACCGACCGCAGCTCCGCATCCTGCGGCATGAAAAAATGGCCGACCGCATAGGCGCCGGGCTCCGGCAGCGAGAAGCCAAGCTTGGCGCATTCCTCGACGAAGAAGCGGTGCGGGATCTGCACCAGGATGCCGCAGCCATCGCCGAGCTTCGGGTCGGCGCCGACCGCGCCGCGATGATCGAGATTGTGCAGGATCTGCAGGCCCTGCCGCACGATGTCATGAGACTTGCGGTTCTTCATGTCCGCGATGAAGCCGACGCCGCACGAATCCTTCTCATTGGACGGATCGTACAGGCCCTGGCGCGCCGGCAGGTCGGGATTGGTCAGGCGGAACGGCTCGGCCGCCGATCCCCCGGCGCTCCGCTGGTTGGCGTCGATCTGGCTCATCGTGAACCCCTCCACCGCTTGCGCTCCGCTTCGGGCGCGCGTTGCCATTGCACAGTTCAGGCCGCGCGTTGAGTCCGAATTCACGGACCCGCCTTGCGGTGTCTTGCGGGAGGAGGGCTTGGTGCTGTCTTGCGTCGCGCCTCGCGTCTCCCGCGGGCGCCGTCCGGCCCGTTCAGGCCGTGTCGCGCCCGGTCGCCCCGACCGTTTTGCGGTCGGCGCGTTTGGGGGCCGTCGAGGCCGGGATGATGACGCGAAGCGACATGGTCTGTCCGAACTGCCAACCCGTTTTACGACAGCAATGCTGTCCTAATCTCGCCGGACCATGACAGATCG
>JAIXZF010000009.1 GCA_027489835.1 Hyphomicrobiales bacterium | reverse complement strand
ATCCAGAGCGACCCCAAGAAGGGCGACAGCTACGTCGCCATCATCGAGCGGCCGGGCCGTCCCACGGTGGATGTCGTCGCCGAGATCGTGCCGCAGATCGTGCGCGGCTTCCCCTGGCCAAAATCCATGCGCTGGGGCGCGGCCTCCGCCGGCGGCCCCTCGCTGCGCTGGGTGCGCCCGCTGCACTCCATCGTCTGCACCTTCGGCCCCGAAACCGAGGAGCCCGAGGTGATCAATTTCGAGGTGGACGGCATCCGTTCTGGCGACATCACCTTCGGCCACCGCTTCCTGTCGGATGGCAAGCCGATCCGTGTGCGCCGTCTCGACGACTATGCCGCGAGCCTCGAGGCCGCCCATGTCGTGCTCGACGCCGATCGCAGGAAGGCGATGATCCTCGCCGATGCGCGCACGCTCGCTTTCGCGCAGGGCTTCGAGCTGATCGAGGATGAGGGCCTGCTCTCGGAGGTCGCCGGGCTGGTGGAATGGCCTACCGTGCTGATGGGCTCCTTCGATGCCGACTTCCTCGCCATTCCGGGCGAGGTCATCCGCGCCACCATCCGCGCCAACCAGAAATGCTTCGTGCTGAAGGATGCGGCCGGCGCGCTGGCCAACCGCTTCCTGCTCGTCACCAACCAGATCGCGCCCGATGGCGGCAAGGCCATCGTGGCCGGCAATGAGCGCGTGGTGCGCGCCCGCCTTTCGGACGCGCTGCATTTCTGGAAGACGGACCAGCGGCCGCTGCCCGATGTAGACAAGCTGACGGCGAGCGCCGAGAAGCTCGGCCTCGATCTTGCGAAGCCCCTCGACCAGCGCATGGCACGCCTCGACCATCTCGGCGTGGTGTTCCACGAGAAGCTGGGCACGCAAGGCCAGCGCGTCCAGCGCATCGCGGCGCTGGCGCGCGAACTGGCGAAGGTCACGGGCGCCGACCCCGAGCTCTGCGCCCGCGCGGCGATGCTGGCCAAGGCCGATCTGCAGACCGAGGTTGTGGGCGAATTCCCCGAGCTTCAGGGCTTCATGGGCCGCCGCTATGCCGAGCTGCAGGGCGAGCACCCAAGCGTCTGCGCCGCCATCGAGGATCACTACAAGCCGCTAGGCCCCTCGGACCGCGTGCCCACCGACAAGGTGGCCGTGACGGTGGCGCTGGCGGACAAGCTCGACACGCTGGTGGGCTTCTGGGCCATCGACGAAAAGCCGACCGGCAGCAAGGACCCCTACGCGCTGAGGCGCGCAGCGCTGGGTGTCATCCGGCTGGTGGTCGAGAATGAGGTGCGGTTGGGGCTTCTTGATGCGATAGCTTTCCAAGTCCTTGGTCGCGCGCTGACCGCCAGCGAAAGACGCTTCACTCAGCTTGGCCGCGAAAACGAGACAATCGATTTTGTGAGGAATCCCGATTTACTGAAAGCGTTTAAAGCCGTCGTTATGGACGAGGGCCATCTACCCTCCTTCTTCCACGAGCGCCTCAAGGGCTCGCTGCGCGATCAGGGCGCGCGGCATGATCTAGTCGATGCCGTGCTCGGGGCAGGCGGCCAGAATGACGATCTCCTGCTGGTCATCCGCAAGGTCGAGGCGCTGACGGGCTTCCTCGCCGCGGAGGACGGCGTGAACCTTCTCGCCGGCTACAAGCGCGCAGCGAATATCCTGCGCGCCGAGGAGAAGAAGGACGGCGCCGGCGCCTTCGATGGCGCGCCCGATGGCGAATTGCTGGTCGAGCCGACCGAGAAGGCGCTGTTCATGACGTTGCAGACAGCGGCTCCCGGCGTCGCCTGCTGCATGGCGCGCGAGGATTATACCAATGCGATGAAAGCCCTGGCGGGCCTGAGGCCAGCCGTCGACGCTTTCTTCGAGCATGTTACCGTCAATGCCGATGATGCCGCCACCCGCGCCAACCGGCTGAAGCTGTTGAACTGGTTGCGCTCCGCCACGCTGAGCGTGGCCGATTTCGGAAAGATAGCCGGCTGAGCGACGGGCTCGTCAGGGCCTGAGCCGGCCGACGATCTCGGGCCGGCCGCCCCGCATCCGCACCACGACCGCTTCCCCTGAGGCGGGCACGATGCCGGTGAGCGCGGTGATGTTGACCTGATGCGTCACGGCGACGAGCGCGCCCGGCCCTGACCACGCGTTGAGGATGCCGAGCGCCGCCGCCGTGCGCACAGGCTCCTGCCGGCGTTCGTCGAAGAAGGAATCGAACACCGGCTCTGGCCGCGCCTGGTCGCCGAAGGCCAGCCGCGCCGTGTCCGTTGCCCGGCACCAGCGCGAGTGGATGGCGGCGCCGATCGTGATGCCGCGGGCCCGGAAGGCCTCGCCGATGCGGCGCGCCTGCTCGCGGCCCGCGCCATCCAGATTGCGCTGCGTCGCGCATTCCCCCAGCCTCATGCCGGGAGGATCGCCAGTGCCCGGCGCGATGGCATGGCGGAACAGTGCGATGGCGCCGCCGCGCAGTGCCTCCCAGGCGGCGGCTTCGTCGGCCCTGGCATCGGTCGCGAATGGCATGGCCGCAGCGAACATCAAGCCAAGGAACGCCCGCCTGCCTGTCATTCAGCCTACCCCGTCGAGATCCGCCACCGTCGCCACCGGATCGAAACCGGCATATTCGCGCGGGTTGCCGGCGCGGTTGACCCACACCGTCGTGAAGCCGAACGCGCTCGCGCCGGCCACATCCCAGCGATTGGACGATACCAGCACGATTTCGGCCGGCGCGACGCGGAAAGTGTCGCAGACCATCTGGTAGGCCGCCGGCGCGGTCTTGAAGACGCGGACGGCATCGATCGACAGCGCCGCATCGAGCAGCGGGCCGAGCCCGGCCGAGCCGACCGCGTCGGCCAGCATGCCGGTCTCGCCATTGGAGAGAATGCAGGTCTGCAGGCCGCTGGCGCGCAGACGAGAAAGGGTGCCCGCCGCCTCCGGATAGGCCGAGAGCGTGCGGTAGGCCGCGAGCAGGTCCGGCCTCAGCGCAGGATCGACGGAGGGAAACACCGCGAAGGCATGGTCGAGCGCATCCTGCGTCAACAGCCAGAAATCGCGGTAGTGCCCCGCAAGCGTCAGCACCCAGGAGTATTCGAGCTGCTTGGCGCGCCACAACGCGGAGAAAGCGGCCGCCTCCGGTCCCATGCGGGAGGCCAGGCGCCTGACCGCCGAATGCACGTCGAAGAGCGTGCCATAGGCGTCGAACGCCACGACGCGTGGACGCAGGGAGAGGCTGGCGATAACGGTCATGGGGGCAGGTCCGGCGATGGGGCGTGCAGCTTAGGACCGGCCGCCATCCACCGACAAGATCTGGCCGGAAATCCAAGCCGCCTGCTCGCTGGCGAGGAACAGCACGGCGTTGGCGATGTCCTCGGCCGCGCCGAGCCGCCTTGTGTGGATGCTCTGCACCAGTCGCGCCTGGCCCTCCGGCCCGTAGGACTGCCATTGCCGCTCGGTGGTGGGGTTGGAGCGCACGAAGCCGGGCGCCACCGCATTGCAGGTGATGCCCATCGGCCCGAGATCCTGGCTGAGCTGCTTCGTCAGCCCCACCAGCGCGTGCTTGGCGGCGGTGTAGGCCTGGATGCCGGTGAGGCTCGGCCGCAGCCCGGCCCCCGAGGCGATGTTGACGATGCGCCCGAAGCCGCCGGACTGCATCGGTTCGGCAGCAGCCTGCGAGAGCCACATCGCGCCATCGACATTGGCCGCGAAGATGGCGCGCCAGCCCTCTTCCGTGACGTTGGAGACGGGCCCGCCCACCTGACCGCGCACGCCGCCAGCGGCATTGACGAGGATGTCGAGGCGGCCATGTACCCGCACGGCCTCAGCCACCGCGCCATGGCAGGCCTGCCTGTCGCCGATGTCGAGCGCGAGGGTCGAGACACTATGGTCTGCCGCGAAGGCTGCGAGCCTGTCCCGGTCGAGATCGGCCGCGACGACGCTGGCGCCGGCTGCCTTCAGCCTCAGCGCGATGGCCTGGCCGATGCCTTGCGCCGCGCCGGTGACCAGCGCGACCCTGCCATCAAAGCGGATGTGCATGGTTCGCCGCCTCGGCCGTCTCGATCAGCCGCGCGAAGGTCTCGAAAGCCATCGGCGCCTTGCCGTCCTCGACCTCGTGAATGAGCGCGACCAGCTTGCGGATCGCCGGCGCCTGCACGCCCGCCTCGGCCGCGAGGTCCGCGATCACGCCGATCTGCGGATCGACCTCAGTCTTGCGCTTGCGCACGGCGAGGTCGCGGTAGATGCCGGTATGCGTCTTGGCGGTGTGCCGGTTGAACTCGGCGAGCGCCGCGATCGAGGCGCGCGCGCCCGCTTCCGGCGCCCCTGGCGCGAAGGAGGCGGGGTCGAAGCCGTTGAAGCCCACGGGCGTCACGCCCCGCGCGGCGGCCGCCGCCATCACCTCGCGCGCCAGCCGGTCGAAGGCCACGAAGCGGCGCGGATCCTCGAAGTTCACCGTCATGGAATCGGTGGTCAGCGCGGTGGCGAACAGCATCGCGCCATAGGCGAGCTTGCCCCACAGATAGCCCCAGATGTTGTCGGTGAGCACGGCGTTCGGCTCGAAGATCTGCAGCTTCGCGTGCATGGCGCGGGTGCGCTCGCGGACCGTGCCGTCGATCTCGCCCACGACGACCGCGCCGCGATTGCCGAACAGGATTTCGCCCGGCCCGAGCCAGTCCGCGCCGAAATTGACGAAGCAGCCCATGGTGCGTTCGTGGCCGACGATGCGCGAGATGGCGATCTCGTTCAGCCCGTTCTGCGCGGAGAGCACGAAGCCGCCCGGCGCGAGATGCGGCAGGAGCTGGCGGGCGGCATCCTCCGTCGCCTGCGCCTTCACGGCGAGCACGATGATGTCGAACGTTCCCGTCAGCTGGTCGGGCGTCACGGTCGGCACGATCTGCGTGAAGCTCTCCACCGGCCCGCTGATGGCGAGGCCCTTCGTGCTGCACGCCTTGGCATGCTCGGCCACGATGTCGACCATCAGCACGGGGACACCGGCGCGCGCCCAGTAGGCGCCGAGCGTGCCGCCGATGGCGCCGGCGCCCCAGATGAGGATCGGTTGGTCCGTCATGCCGCCTGTCCCCGCCGGAAGAGTTCCTGATGGGTGGCGACGACCATCTCGCCATCGCTGCCCACCCAGCCGCGGTACATGCCGAGCGTATTGAACGGGGCGACGGGATCGCCGGTCGCGCCCAGCGCGATCATGCCCGCGCCGATGCCATGGCTGGCGATCACGTCATGCACCAGCGTGCCGGCCGCGTCCTCGAGCCGCGCGCCGCCATAGATGATGCGCGCCGCGACGTCGTAGGCCGCCACGTTGCGGATGAAGTATTCGCCCATGCCGGTGCAGGACACGGCACAGACGCCGTCCCGCGCATAGGTGCCCGCGCCGATGATGGGCGAATCGCCCACGCGGCCCACGGGCTTGTTGTTGAAGCCGCCCGTAGAGGTGCCGGCCGCCAGATGCCCCTTCGCGTCGCGCGCCACTGCGCCAACCGTGCCGTGCTTCTCGGCCTCGGAGGCCTTGGAACTGGTGCCCTCGGCGGCCCGGCGCTTGAGCCCGGCCAGCGTGTCGACGCGGCGCTGGGTGGTGAAGTAGGACGGCTCGACCATGGCGAGCCCCGCCTTCTCGGCGAAGCGGTCGGCCGCCGGGCCCGTCAGCATGAGCACCTGCCCGCCATCGAGCAGCGCGCGGGCCGCGGTGATCGGGTTCCTGATGCGGGTGGTGGCGCACACGGCGCCCGCCGCCCGCGTCGCCCCGTCCATGATCGAGGCGTCGAGCTCGTGCGTCGAGGCCTCGGTGAGGGCGGCGCCATGGCCGGCGTTGAAGTGCGGGCTGTCCTCCAGCACCATGATGGTGGCCTGGACCGCGTCGAGCGCGGCCCCGCCGGCCTTCAGCACGGACCAGCCGGCGCTGAGCGCGCCGGCGATGTGGTCCCGGGCCTCGGCCCATTCGGCCTCCGACATGAGGCTGCGGTCCAGCGTTCCGCAGCCTCCGTGCAGGCCGAGCGCAAGTCCGGACATCGCGCTCAGCGCGCCGGCTTGATATTCATCGCGAGGGTGTCCTCGTCGACACGGGCCTTGATCGTCACCTTGTCCTTCTGCATCGCCCAGGCGGAGCCGACGGCGACGATGGGCAGGCGCTGCTTGTCCTTGTCGAGCAGGGCGTTGGCGTCCTCGAGCTGCTTGCGGCGTTTGGCCTCGTCCATCTCGATGGCGGCATCCTGCAGGAGCTTGTCCATCTCGGGGTTGGCGTAGCCGAGCACGTTGAAGGCGCCCATGCGCTTCTCGCGGTCGTTGGAGTGGGCCAGCGACGACAAGGTGTAGTGCGCCTCGCCCGTCAGCGTGCCCCAGCCCGACATCGAGAAGGAGTATTCCGCGCGGGTGCGGGCCGGGAAGAACACCGCCGCCGGCTGGGCGTTGGCCTGCACGTCGATGCCGATGCCCGCGAGCATCTGCGCGATGGCCGTGCCGACCTGCCGGTCGCCGGGCAGGCGGTCCTGCGTGAAGGAGAACTGCGTCTTGAAGCCGTTCGGGTAGCCGGCGTCTGCAAGAAGCTTGCGCGCGGCGGCCGGATCGAAGCGGCGTGGCGGCAGCGCCTTGTTGAAGCCGAAGATCGAGGGCGTGACCATCTGGTTCACCGGAGCGCCGAGGCCCTCCATGGCGATCTCGGCCAGCGTCTTGCGGTCGATGGCGAGGTCGATCGCCGCGCGCACCCTGAGGTCGCGGAACGGGTTGGCCGGCAGGGCCGAGCCGTCCTTGGCCGTGGTGTTCAGCGCCTTCTCGCGCATGTCGAGCTCGACGTTGAACACGTAGACCGTGTCGATCGTCTGCACCGAAAGCTTGGGATCGCGCTTGAGCGTCGCGACGTCGGTGGCGGGCACGCGGGTGATCAGGTCGAGCTGGCCGGCCTTCAGCTGCGCGACGCGGGCGGCGTCGTTGGCGATCTCCTTGCGGACATGCCGCGCCCAGGGCTCCTTCGGACCCCAGAACCCGTCGAACCGGTCGAGCACCAGGTCGCCCTTGGGCTGCCAGGAGACGAAGCGGTACGGGCCGGTGCCGATCGCGGCCTTGCCCGAGTTGAACGCCTCGTTGGCGCTCTCCTTGGTGAGGCCGGCGGCGGCCTTGTGCGAGACGATGAACAGGCGGATGAAATCGTTCGGCAGGATCGGGGCCGGCCCGTCGGTGACGATGTGCACCGTGTGCGGATCGACGATCTTCACCTCCTTGACGCGGCGCACATAGATCGTCGTCGGGTTGGGGCCCGACACCATCGGAATGCGCTCGATCGAGAACTTCACGTCCTCGGCGGTGAAGTCCGAGCCGTCATGGAACTTGACGCCGCGGCGCAGCTTGAACTCCCAGGTGGTGGCGTCGATCACCTTCCAGCTCTCGGCCAGCCGGGGCTCGATCTCGAGCCCGTCGCCCGACCAGGTCAGCGTGTCGAACACGTGCTTGAGCGCCTCGGCATGGGTGCCGCTGGCGGTGAAGTGCGGGTCGATGGAATCGGGGCCGCCGCGCACGCCGATGGTCAGCGTTTGGGCCGCAGCACTTTGCGCGAAGGCGAGGCCCATCGTGCCGGCGAGCGCCGTGGCGCAGGCGAGGCCCAGGGCCGAGCGTCGGGTGAAACCTGAGAAGACGAACATGACGGACCTCCCAATCCAGATGGCCCGCCGCCCGTGCGGCTACGGCCCGAAGCCGCATTGAAGTCCGAAGATCGCGGCTCGTCAATTCCTTGTGGAACTATTTTCGGCCGCTATACTGCCTGTAGGTCGTCAGGAAGTTCTGTATGGAACGAGTTGAGCGAAGGGTCGAGGGAGCGGGCGAGCTGCCGGATGGCGTCGGCGCCGAGCTCCTGTCGCGCCAGCGGCTGGACGCCTTCACCCATACGCGGCTCTGGAAGAACCCGTGCGGCTTCGCGGCGCGGTTCAACTATCTGGCCCTGCGCTACAACCAGCCGCTCTATGGCTGGGTCGAGGAGCGCTTCGGGCTGGCGCGCGTCGAGTTCGTCGTCATCTACAGCCTCGCCCTGCATGACGGCATCACCGCCAGCGAGATCGCCTCCTCCACCGCCTTTCCGAAAAACACCCTCAGCCGGGCCGTCAACCGCCTGATCAAGCTCGGCCATGTCCGGCGCCGCACCGATGCGGGCGACCGCCGGCAGCAATTCCTGTCGCTGACCGCGAGCGGCCGCGCCGTGTTCGAGGAGGCGCTGCCCCGCTTCGTCGCGCTCGAGGAGGAGATGCTGGCGCCGCTCAGCCTGGTCGAGCGCGAGACGCTGTCGACGCTGCTGGCGCGCGTGGTTCTCGCCATGTTCGACGCCGAGGACGCGCCTCAGGCGTCCGAGCTTCCCGATCCGGCTTCCAAGGAGAACTGAGACGATGCGCATCGCCGAGATGAACTGGATGCAGGTGGAGGCTCTGGCGAAATCCGAGCGCCGGGCCGTGCTGCCCGTGGGCTCCACCGAGCAGCACGCGCATCTGAGCCTGTGCGTCGACGCCATCCTGTCGGAGAAAGTGGCACTCGACGCGGTGGAGGGCCTGGGCGTGCCCGTCTTCCCGGTCATCAACTACGGCCTGACGCCAAGCTTCGTCGATTATCCCGGCACCGTGACGCTGAGGCTCTCCACGCTCTGCGCCATCATCGCCGACGTGCTCGACGGCATGGTCCGCTCCGGCTTTAGCTGCATCACCATCGTGAACGGCCATGGCGGCAATTCCCCCGCCCATGGCGCGGTTCTTGAATGGCTGGACCGCAACCGCGGCATCCAGGTGAAATGGCACAATTGGTGGAGCGCTCCCCGCACCATGGCCCATGTCCAGCGCATCGACCCGGTGGCCAGCCACGCCTCCTGGATGGAGAACTTTCCGTGGACGCGCCTTGCCGGCATCGACATGCCCGCCGGCCAGAAGCCGATGCTGGAACTCGCCCGCTTCCAGCAACTCGACCCCGGCGCCAAGCGCCTGATGCTCGGCGATGGCAATTATGGCGGCGTTTACCAGCGCGCGGACGAGGAGATGCTGGCCATCTGGCGCACCGCCGTGGCGGAGACGCGCGAGATCATCGCCGAGGGCTGGGCGTGACCCTCGCTGACAGCCGCGCCGGGATGCGCCGATGCTAGGCTTCGTCATCCAGCGCCTGATGCAGGCCTTCGTGGTCATGCTCGTGATCTCGGCGCTGGTCTTCGTCGGGGTCTACGCTGTCGGCAACCCGATCGACGTGCTGATCTCGCCGGACGCCACCCAGCTCATCCGCGAGCAGACCATCCGCGCCTATGGCCTCGATCAGCCGCTCTGGAAGCAGTATCTCGACTTCCTCGGGCGGCTGTCGCGCGGCGATTTCGGCCGCTCCTTCGTCTTCAACATGCCCGTTCTGGACCTCATCTTCTCGCGCCTGCCGGCGACCATCGAGCTGACGCTGGCCGCCGTGTTCGGTGCGACGCTGCTCGGCGTGCCGCTCGGCATCTATGCCGGCTACAGGCCTGAAAGCCCGATCTCCAAGGCGATCATGGCGCTCTCGATCCTGGGCTTCTCGGTGCCGACCTTCTGGATCGGCCTCGTCCTGATCTTCACCTTCGCCGTCACGTTGGGCTGGCTGCCGGCGGGTAATCGCGGCGACACGGTCACGATTTTTGGCGTGCAGTGGAGCTTCCTCACCTGGAACGGGCTAACACATCTCTTCCTGCCCGCGCTCAACCTCTCGCTGTTCAAGTTCGCGATGATGGTGCGCCTTGCCCGGGCGGGAACGCGCGAGACCATGCTGACCGACACGGTGAAGTTCGCCCGCGCCGCCGGCGAAAGCGAATGGACGATCCTGAGCCGGCATGTGCTGCGCCTCATCGCCATCCCCATCGTCACGGTGTTCGGCCTCGAGCTCGGCTCCACGCTGGCCTTCGCCGTCGTCACGGAGACGATCTTCTCCTGGCCGGGCGTCGGCAAGCTGATCATCGATTCCATCTCGACGCTCGACCGGCCGGTGATGGTCGCCTACCTGATGCTCGTCGCCTTCCTGTTCATCGTCATCAACTTCACCGTCGACATCGCCTACGCCGCGCTCGATCCGCGGCTGCGCACGAGGAGGGCCGCGTGATGGACAGCGCCTCGCCCGTCGCGCGCTTCTGGGACGAGTTCAAGACCAACCGCATCGCGGTGGCGGCACTTGGCGTCGTGCTGCTGATCGGAACGCTGGCGCTCATCTCGCCGCTGATCTCGCCGCAGAACCCCTACGACCTCTCCCGCCTCGTGCTCATGGATGCGCGCCGCCCGCCCGGCTATGTCGGCTCAAACGGCTTCACCCACTGGCTCGGCACGGACGCGCAAGGGCGTGACCTGCTCTCCGCCATCCTCTATGGCCTGCGCATCTCGATCCAGGTCGGGGTCATCGCGGGCGGCATCGCCTTCGTGGTCGGGGCCACGCTCGGCGCCTTCGCGGCCTATTTCGGCGGCCGCATCGAGGCGCTGATCATGCGGATCATCGACCTGCAGCTCTCCTTCCCGGCCATCCTGCTGGCGCTGGTGCTGGCGGCGTTGCTGGGGCAGGGCAAATGGCCGCTGATCGCCGCTCTGGTCACGGCGCAATATGCCTATTTCGCCCGCACCGCCCATGGCGCGGCCTCAACCGAGCGCTCGAAGGACTATGTCGACGCCGCGCTCTCGACGCCGCTCGCCGCGCGCCGCGTGGTGTTCCGCCACATCCTGCCCAATTGCCTGCCGCCGCTGATCGTCGTGGCGACGGTGCAGATCGCCAACTCCATCGCGCTCGAGGCCACCTTGTCCTTCCTCGGCCTCGGCCTGCCTGTCACCGAGCCCTCGCTCGGCATGCTCATCGCGAACGGCTTCCAGTACATGCTGTCCGGCCGCTACTGGATCTCGATCTACCCGGGCGTGGCGCTGATCGTGCTGATCGTCGCCATCAACCTCGTCGGAGACCAGATCCGCGACCAGCTCAACCCGAGGCTCAGGCGATGAGCGCGCTGCTCGAGGTCAGGGGCCTGACGACGCATTTCGACACCAGGGGCGGCGTGCTCAAGGCCGTCGAGGACGTGTCGTTCGAGGTCGGCGAGGGCGAGATCGTCGGGCTCGTCGGCGAGTCCGGTTCCGGCAAGAGCGTCACCGGCTTTTCAATCCTGGGGCTTGTCGACGCGCCGGGCCGCATCGTCTCGGGATCGGTCAGGTTCGCCGGCCGCGAGCTCGTCGGCCTCGGCCATGGCGCGCTGCGCTCGATGCGCGGCCGCGAGATGGCGATGGTGTTCCAGGACCCGTCCGCGACGCTCAACCCCGTGCTCACAGTCGGCCAGCAGATGCGCCTCGCCATCGCCGCGCATGAACGCGTCGGCGAGGCCGCGGCCACGGCGCGCTGCGTCGAGGCGCTCACCATCGTCGGCATTCCCGATGCCGCGCGGCGGCTCGAGAACTATCCGCATCAGTTCTCCGGCGGCATGCGCCAGCGCGTCGCCATCGCCATCGCGCTGCTCAACCGGCCCAAGCTCATCATCTGCGACGAGCCGACCACCGCGCTGGACGTCTCGATCCAGGCCCAGATCCTGACCGAGATGAAGTCGCTGGCGGCGCGGCTCGGCACGGCGATGATCTGGATCAGCCATGACCTCGCAACTGTGTCCTCGGTCGCCTCGCGCCTGCTGGTCATGTATGCCGGCCGCATCATCGAGGCCGGCCCCGTGGCCTCCGTGCTCAGGAGCCCGCGCCACCCCTACACGCGCGGCCTGCTCAATTCGCTGCCGAGCATGGCCAGGCCCGGCCAGGACCTCGTGCAGATTCCCGGCTCCATGCCCTCCCTGGCGAACCTGCCCGAGGGCTGCTCCTTCCGTCCGCGCTGCCCCAAGGCGCAGGAGGACTGCAAGGTGATGCCGGCGCTCACCGGCGATGGCGCGCGCGCCTTCCGCTGCCGTCATCCGCTCGACCGCGAGGTGGCCGCATGAACGTCCCCGCAGCCAGGCCCCTCGTCGAGGTCCAGGACGTCTCGAAGCGCTTCACGCCGCATGTCAGCATCGGCGAGCGCATCGCCGCGATGCTTGGCAGTCCGGTCGAGACGCGCACCGTGCATGCGGTCGACAACGTGTCGTTTGCGATCCGCAAGGGCGAGGTGCTCGGTCTCGTCGGCGAGTCGGGCTGCGGCAAGTCCACGCTCGGGCGCGTCGTCGCCGGCATTCATCCCCCGAGCGAGGGCCGCGCCAGCATCGAGGGCGTGGCGGTCATGGGTGAGGGCCGCACGCCTCTCAAGACCACGACCCGCATCCAGATGGTCTTCCAGGACCCGTTCGCATCGCTCGATCCGCGCGTGCGCATCGGCGACACCATCGGCGAGGGGCCGCTCGCCCACGGCCTCGTGGCCAAGGCGGATGTGCAGGCCTATGTGGCCCGCTGGCTGACGGCCGTGGGGCTGCCTGCCGAGGCGGCCGGGCGCTTTCCCCACCAGTTCTCGGGCGGCCAGCGCCAGCGCGTGGCCATCGCCCGCGCCCTTGCCATGCAGCCCGACGTGCTGGTCTGCGACGAGCCCGTGGCCTCGCTGGACGTGTCGATCCAGGCGCAGATCATCAATCTCTTCCTCAAGCTGCGGCGCGAGCTCGACCTCACCATGCTGTTCATCAGCCACGATCTCGGCGTGGTGCGGCACATCTGCGACCGGGTCGCCATCATGTATCTCGGCCGCATCGTCGAGCTCGGCGCCGCGGCGGACATCTTCGAGCGCCCGCGCCATCCCTACACGCGCGCGCTGCTCGACAGCGTTCCCAAGCTCGTCACGGCGAGCGATGAACTCGTCACCTTCAAGCCGATCCAGGGCGAGCTGCCCTCGCCGCTCTCGCCGCCGCCCGGCTGCCATTTCCACCTGCGCTGTCCCCATGCCCGCGAGCGGTGCAGGGTCGAGGTCCCGCGCCTGGAGGGAGACCCCCAGCCTGCCGCCTGCCATTATCCGCTGGCGCCCTGAGACAAGGAGAGCCCCATGGAGCCGTGGCAGTGGCCTGAAGAGGAATGGCGCCGCCGCGTGGCGCGCGTCAGGGCCGGGCGCTCGCTGAAGCCGGCGTCATGGCCGGGCGGGGCGCGCTGCGCCGTGGCCCTCTCCTTCGACAGCGACCACGACACCAACGAGCTGCGCGATGGCGGCAACTCTATCGGCCGGCTCTCCTGGGGCCAGTACGGCACGCGCGTCGGCGTGCCGCGCATCCTCGAATTGCTGAAGCGCGAGGATGTCCGCGCGAGCTTCTTCGTGCCGGCCGTCGCGGCCAAGCTCTATCCCGACGAGCAGCGCCGCGTCATCGCCGAGGGCCACGAGATCGGCCTGCATGGCTGGATCCACGAGGTCAATTCGGCCCTGCCCGCCGCCGTGGAGCGGGACCTGCATCTGCGCTCGGCCGATGCGTTGGAAGAGATCACCGGCCGCCGCCCCGTCGGCATGCGCACGCCAAGCTGGGATTTTTCCGAGGCGACGCTGGCGATCCAGCGCGAGCTCGGGCTGATCTACGATTCGTCCCTGATGGCCGACGACGATCCCTACGAGCTGGTCGAGGCTGGCGAGCCGACCGGCATCGTCGAACTGCCGGTCGAGTGGATCCGCGACGACGCGCCCTATTTCAACATGAATCGCTTCCAGGCGCTCAGACCCTACACGCCGCCGCCCGCCGTTCTCGACATCTTCATCCGCGAGTTCGACCGGGCGCATCAGGAGGGCGGGCTGTTCCTGCTAACCATGCACCCGCACGTCATCACCTACCGCTCACGCATTTTCATCCTCGAGGAGCTGATCAGGCACATCAAGGCGAAGGGCGGCGCCTGGTTCGCCACGCACGAACAGGTCGCGCGCCACTGCGCCGCCGGGCTCGCGGCGGGCTGAGCCGATGGATGCGCAGCCCGAAGCGGCGGGCGTCATGAACGGCGCGGAAAGCCTCGTCCGTACCCTCGTCGCCGGCGGCGCCGACATGTGCTTCTCCAACCCCGGCACCTCGGAGATGCATTTCGTCGCGGCGCTCGACAGGGTCGAGGGCATGTCCTGCGTGCTGTGCCTGTTCGAGGGCGTCGCCACGGGCGCTGCCGATGGCTGGGCACGGATGACCGGCCGGCCCGGCCTCACCCTGCTGCATCTCGGCCCCGGCCTCGGCAACGGGCTGGCCAACCTGCACAATGCGCGGAAGGCGGGAACGCCCATCGTCAACATCGTGGGCGAGCACACCACCCAGCATCTGGCCTATGACGCGCCGCTGACGGCCGACACCGAGGGCGTGGCGCGGCCAATGTCGCACTGGGTGCTAACGGGCCGGGATTCGCGCTCGATCGCGGGCGAGGGCGCGGCCGCCATCACCGAGGCGCGCACCGCCTGCGCGGCGGGCCCGGGCCGCATCGCCACCCTGATCCTGCCGGCCGACACGGCCTGGGGGCCGGGCGCCGAGCCCGTCACGCCGCTCGCGCCGCCTCAGCGCGCCGCCCCGGACGCGGCGATGATGGCAAGGGCGCTCGACGCCATCCGGAAGGGGCCGGAAACCCTGATCTTCGTCGGCGCCGACGCGGTGCGAGGAGGCAATCTGGAGCTGGCCTCCGCCATCGCGCGCCGCACCGGCGCGCATCTGATGGGCCGCATGGCGCTGCCGCGCGTCGAACGCGGCGCGGGCCGGCCCACATTGAGGCGGCTGCCCTATCCGGTCGACATGGCGCTGGAAGCGCTCAGCCCCTATGCCCGCCTCGTGCTGATCGGCGCGCCCGATCCGGTCGCCTTCTTCGGCTATCCCGGCAAGCCAAGCCGGATGGCGCGCCCCGATGCGGAGATCATCCCGCTGGCCGATGGCACGCACGACCTCGCCGCCATCCTTGCCGAACTCGCCGATGCGGTCGGCGCGCGCGTCTCCGATGCCGAACGCGCGCCACGGTTCACGCCCCCGCTGCCGAGCGGCCAGCTCACGGCCGATGCGGCGATGGCTGCGGTGGCGGCGCTGATGCCCGAAGGCGCCATCGTCGTGGATGAATCGATCACCAGCGGCCGGGCCAACGGGCCCCTGACGGCCGGCGCCGCGCCCCATGACTGGCTGCAGATCACCGGCGGCTCGATCGGCATCGGCCCGCCTTTGGCGCTCGGCGCCGCCACGGCCTGCAAGGACCGCAAGGTCATCAACCTGCAGGCAGACGGCAGCGCCATGTACACGCTGCAGGCGCTGTGGAGCCAGGCCCGCACCCGCGCCGACGTGCTCACCATTATCTGGTCCAACCGCAGCTACGCCATCCTCACCGGCGAGCTCGCCGCCGTGGGCGCCGCTAATCCCGGCCGCAAGGCGCTCGACATGCTGTCGCTGGACGATCCGGCGCTCGACTGGGTGTCGCTGGCGAGGGGCATGGGCGTGCCGGGCATCCGCGTCGACACGGCCGAGGGCTTCGTCGCGGCGCTGCGCGGCGGCCT